>NZ_JBHUIY010000066.1:0-9089 GCF_042683125.1 Phaeospirillum tilakii | reverse complement strand
AAAAAAACCTATCACGATTACAATCCCCCTCGCCGCGCCAGCGCATTAACGCGGGGTGGAGCAGCCCGGTAGCTCGTCAGGCTCATAACCTGAAGGTCGTAGGTTCAAATCCTGCCCCCGCAACCAAAAATACCAACAAAATCAAGGCGTTAGCTCTAGGGCTAACGCCTTTTTCGCGTCCCCACCTCGCCGCAGGTAACGCATGGGTAACGGATGAAAGCGTATTTGGTGCGGGAATCCTCCCGCTGCCCGCGCTTGACCCCGTCTCCTCTCCGCTGCCAAGGTCGCCCGGTTTTCGACGTTCGAGCGGGACGGACCCCATGGCCGGCAAGACCTCTCTATCTCCTGAATCCCTGATCGCTCTGGGGCCGGACGTGCTCGCCCGGTTGATCCTGGAGGAGGCGGATGGTAACCCGGCTTTTCGTAAGCGGGTCAAGGCTGCCCTGGCCGGGACCAAGGGGCCGGCCGCCGTTGCCGCCTTGATCGATCGCCGTCTCGCTGCGCTGGAGCGGGGGAGGGCGATGATCGCCTGGGAAAAGGAACGCGCGCTCGCCGAAGACCTGGCAGCCACCCTCCAGACGATCCGCGTCGATCTGGCCGCACTTGATCCCGCCGCTTCCGTGCAGCGGCTGCTCCGCTTTATTGACAGCCATGCATCGCTGTTTAATCGGATCGATGATTCCAGCGGGCGGATTCAGGATGTCTACTGGCAAGCGAGCGAGGCGTTGCCGGAATTGGTCGAGCGGATGCAACCCGCCGACCGGGTGACCGTCCCGGATCGCCTGATCGTCAGTCTGGCCAGGGCGACCCACCCCTATGCACGCCAGATGGCGGTCGCGGTGGTGCCGTTGCTGTCGGATCCGGTGCTCGATGGCTGGGATCAAGCTCTCGCGCGGCAGGAGGAAACCGACTCCATTTTCGCGGTGCGTCAAGCTATTGCCGTGGCCCGGCAGACCCTCGATCTCTATCTGGAGCTCGAGCAACGGCGCCCCACCTGGCAGCAGAACCCGGTTCGGGTGGCCGAGACCCTGCTCGCCGCCGGCCGTCTTGACGACGCTTTGGCCTGGGTCCGGCGAGAGGATGGGAAGTCCCGCTGCCGGTTCGTCGCCGTCGGCGAGGACAGTTTGCCCAGCGGACGCCTGCATGATGTGGAGCGGATCGCCCTTGAAACCCGGATTCTCGACGCCCGGAACGAACGGGCCGCCGCGCAGACCCTCCGCTGGGAGTGTTTCGCCGCCACCCTGCATCCCCAGATGCTGCGCGACTACCTCCGCAAGCTGGAGGATTTCATCGAGTACGAGGAACAAGAACGGGCTTTCGCCCTCGCCGAGGACTTTCGCAATCCCTATGGCGCACTCGATTTCTTCGTTGGTTGGCCCCGCCTCGACCGGGCGGCGGCGCTGGTGCGGTCGCGTCGGGCGGATTGGGACGGGCGTCATTACAGTTGCCTGGTTCCGGCGGCCGAGGCCCTGGCCGAAGCCCATCCCTTGGCCGCGACCATCCTCTATCGCGCATTGCTCGCGGACATCCTGGCCCGCGCCAAGTCGCCGGCCTATGGGCATGGGGCCCGCCATCTCGCCCGGCTCGATGCCCTGGCGTCGGATATCAATGATTGGGACGGGCTCGATCCCCATGACGCCTACCGGCTCGCGTTGCGTCAGTCCCATGGTCGGAAGACCGGCTTCTGGGCCCAAGTCGCCGCCCGTGCCGGCAAGTGACGAGAACAAACTATCGCCTCTTTTCCATGATCGAGTTTGGCAATCAATGGACGTTTTGGTGGTGACTCATGTTCGTTGAATGATATTGTGCGGAGGTGCGCCATGTCCGGTAGAACGCCTGGATATCTGATGGCGGTGATGATCTTGGGGATGCTCGGAGGCTGCGCCTCTCCTGCGGAACCTCCGGCTTCATCGCCATTGCCACCACCCCCGCCAGTTCTTTCTCCTCCCATTCCGCCACCACCGCCCCGTCCGATGCCGCCACCTCGGCGCCCGGTTTCTCGTCCTTCTGATCTTCCGCCGGACCAGATCCGATACCGGACCCCGGAGGAGGTCAGCGCGGTGCTTGGCCCGCCCACCGTCAGCTCGGTCCGGGGGATGGCGACGCTCTGGGAATATCACGGCAAGGACTGCCCGCTGTTCCTGTCATTTTATCCCGAGGTGCCCGGCAACAAACTGCGGCTGTTCGGGATCGAGACCGAGGGCGGGATTTCCCTGCCCGCCTGCCTGGGGCGGTGGCGGGATCGGGGACAGGATCATGGAAAATAGCCCCCGCATCGCCCTGATTGATGACGACGCCCTGTTCCGGGAATCCCTCATCCTCAATCTGACCGCGGTCGGCTACGCGGTGCGGGGCTGGGAAGATGGAGAGGCCTTCCTGGCGGCACTCGGTCGACAAGAAAAGCCCGACCTGCTTCTGCTCGACGGGAAGATGCCCGGTCTCAATGGGATCGAGGTTCTGGCACGGCTCCGCGCTCTTCGTCCGGAACTACCCGTGATTTTCCTGACCGTGCTGGGGGAGCAGGTCTTCGAGGAAGCCGCGCTTTTGGGCGGTGCTGTCGATTTCGTCGAGAAGTCGCGCGGCTTCACCATCCTGGAGCGGCGGATCCGGATCATTCTGGGCCGTGTGCCCGTGACGGGTGTGGCCGGTGCTGACGACCGAATCGTGATCGGGGACCTGATCCTCGATAGCGAAAGCTGCCGCGCCTTCTGGCGGAATCAGCCCGTTGATCTCACCGTCACCGAATTCGCGATGGTCCTGGCTTTGGCCGGCAAGGCCGGACGCGATGTCGGTTTCCGACCGCTATACGATGCCGGCCGGGGCAAGGGGTTTCATGCCGGCGCCGGCCACGATGGCTACCGTGTCAACGTGCGGGCCGCCATCAAGCGCATCCGGGGCAAATTCAGGGCGCTCGATCCGGACTTCGACCGGATCGTCGCCTATCCCGGCTTTGGCTACAGCTGGCGGGTGGACCATGGGTAAAGAGCTTGTCCGCTATTTTCGTTCGTTTGCGGTCAAGCTGATCGCCGCGCTGGTGATCTTCTCCATCGTCCCGGTCCTGCTGGTCCAGCGGTTCGACGCCGCCGAGCGGGAGCAGGGCGCGCTGTTGCGACATCTGGCGCAGGAACAGGGACGCCTGGCTGGAGAAGCGCTGTTTCCGTTGCTCGACACCCTGACCCCGCGTGGTACACAGCGGATCGATTCGACGGCGCGTCGGTTGGCCGAAGGAGGGCTGTCGATCAAGGTGCTGTTCCGCCCGGCCGTCGCTTCCGGTTCCTTTCTCCTGGTCGCCTCGGCTCCCGAGGATGAAACCGGGCAAGGGCGCGGCACGATGGAGCGTCTACTCTCCAGCGGCGTGCTCACCTCCCTTGACGCAAGTTGCGTCGGCGGTCGGCCGTTGAGCTTGCGCCTTCCCGGCGATGAAGGGGGCGGCGAAGTCCTGACCTATCTCGCTCCCTATCCCCGTCCCACCGGATGTTGGGTGGTGATCACCGCGCAGCCGTCCGGCCCGCTCGCCGAGCGGTTGCTCGGGCGGCGCTACTGGCGGGTGCCAGAGATCCAGGCCGCCGCCCTGATCTATGCGGTGATGGCGCTGCTGGTGCTGTCGATCTTCACCGACGCCTGGACCAATCTGCGTCGGTTTCGTGCGGTCGCCCGTGCCGTGGTTGCCGGGGAAAACCGTGGCAGTTTCGCCGACGCCAACCGGGTGCCCGATCTGGCCGAAGTGGCGCGGGAGTTCGACATCATGGTGGCGACGCTGCAGCGCTCCGAGGCGCTGATTCGTCAGGCGGCGGAGGAAAACGCCCATGCCCTGAAGGCACCGCTGGCGGTGATTGCCCAGGCAATCGAGCCGTTGCGTCGCGACCTGCCTGCCGATTCCGTCAGCCTGCGTCGCAGCGTCGAACTGATTTCTCTTTCGGTCGATCGGCTCGATGCTCTCGTGTCCACGGGCCGGCGGATCGACGAGACCATCGCCAGTCTGGTCGATTGCCCCCGCCACCGGGTCGGCCCCTCCACTCTGCTTGCGGCGTTGGGGCAGGGCTTCGCTCGTTTCGCCGAGGAGCGGGGCCTGCGTTTCGAGATCCGGGTCTCGCTTGGATTGATGGTGATCGGCGGCACCGAGCAGATCGAAATCATCGCCGAGAACCTGATCGACAACGCCTTCGACTTCTCACCGACTGGCGGGGTGGTGACGATCGAAGTCCGCCAAGCTGGCTCGATGGCCGAGATCGTCGTGTCCGATCAAGGAAGCGGTATCCCCTTGGACGATCTGGACACGATCTTCGAGCGTTATGTATCTGGCCGGGACGGTGGCGACGAGCATGACGGTCTCGGCTTGTGGATCGTCCGCCGCAATGCGGAAGCGATGGGCGGTCGGGCCTGGGCCGCCAATCGACCCGATGGCGGGTTGATCGTCACGGTGGCCCTGCCTCTGGCGGAGTGAGCCGGTCCCCGGTTTGTCACCGCCTTCTCACCCGTTGGCCCCCGCCGACAAGGTATTTCTATCGATGTTGGGGGCCGGTCTCGCCGCGTGATGGCGCGATCAGCCCCCCGGATCTTCCGATGATCGAGAGCCAAGACGATTGCGCGGCGACGCGCAACCGACCGGGGGGACTCCGTCATGACCGAAGAGGGCATCGGGACTATCGGGTGGGACTGGCGCGACCGGGCCAATTATCGCGACCTGCTCCACCTGGACCGGGCGGGATGGGCCTGGAAATGGCTGCGGCGCAATCCCGATTACATCGCCCGTGCCGGTCAACCCCGGAAGCCATTTTCCGCTCCTGGGGTGCTGGTGGCATCCGACGATGCCAATGCCTTGGATTGGGGGCTGCATTTTTGCCGAGGCTGCCGGCACTCCCTGCGCCGATGCGCGGATATTCTGGCGCGCCGACTGGGATTCCTCGGTGGTGCTGGTCGAGGCGCGGCCTGTTTCGTCCGGGGATGCCGAGGCCTTCGATCTGCGGCGCCTGACCGCCTGGGCCACCGTTCTTCGCCTGACGGATGGACGAGAATGCCTGCTTCTCAGCGATGGTGCGCGTCACCTCCAGCTCGAACTGGCTGCCGGCACTCTGCTGTCCGGCCCGGTGCGCCTGCATTACCTCCTGTCCGGTCTCACCCGGATCGAGCTGAAGACCCTGACCTTGCGCCGTCTGGTGGTGCTGTACCGCCGGGGACGATTCCCAACCGGTCTGTTTCCGCCCGAGCCGCGCGCCCGCCGTTGGGCTCTGGCGTTGCAGTCCTACGACGGCCTGGCGGCCGGCGCCAGCCATCGCGAGATCGCCGTGGCTCTGTTTGGCGAAACCACTGTGCGGGAGGACTGGAACGGCCGGTCGCAGTATCTGCGGCTGCGGGTGCGGCGATTGATCCGGGTTGCGACCGCCCTGGTCCGGGGCGGCTACCGCGACCTGCTGGGGTGAGGGGCCGGAGAGGAAGAGGGGCAGGGGGCGCTCGCGACGGATATCCGGGCGGAGAGAGAGGCTTTCCGCCGGTCCGTCGGGGAGAAACCAGATGGCTTCTGACCGCGCCTCGTCCGGCAAAGACCGGACCAGCCTCTATGCCGAAATCACCAACCGCATTATCGCCGAGCTTGAAGCCGGCCGGCTGCCCTGGGTCCAGCCCTGGGGCCGCGCCGACGGCCCGGGCGATCTTGGCCTGCCCCGCAATGCCGCGACCGGCCGGCGCTATTCGGGGATCAACGTGCTGATTCTGTGGGGGGCGGTGTTCCGCCACGGCTTCTCCGGCCAGGGCTGGCTGACCTTCCGTCAGGCCCTGGCCCTGGGCGGCACGGTGCGCAAGGGCGAGCACGGCACCACCGTGGTCTATGCCGACCGCTTCATCCCCGAGGAGGAACGTCGGCGCGTCGCGCGCGACGGCGGCGAGCCCGGGGCGATCCCGTTTCTCAAGCGCTTCACCGTGTTCAACAGCGACCAGTGCGACGGCCTGCCGGCGGATCTGGTCACCCCGCCGCCGCCGGTGCCGGAGGGGCTGATCCTGCCCCAGGCCGAGGAATTGATTCGGGCCACTGGCGCCAGCCTGCGTCTCGGCGGCGACCAGGCCTTCTACAGTCCGGGGCTGGATTACATCCAGGTGCCCCGGCCCGAATCCTATTTCGAGCCGATCAACTGGCACCGCACCGCCCTGCATGAGCTTGGTCATTGGACCGGCCATCCTACCCGGCTCAACCGCAATCTGTCCGGCTCCTATGGCTCCAAGCTGTATGGCCAGGAGGAACTGGTGGCGGAAATGACCAGCGCCTTCACCTGCGCCAGCCTCGGCATCGTCCCCACCGTCCGCCATGCCGATTACATCGGCTCCTGGCTCGAGGTGCTGCGCGACGACGATCGCGCGATCATCCGCGCCGCCAGCGCCGCCTCGAAAGCGGCCGATTATCTGCTCGCCTTCCTGCCGGCGCGGCGGGGCGAGTCCGACAGCGAGGCGGCGTGATGGGCCCGTTTAGCCGCAACGGCATGGTCGGGATGGCGCTGCTGTTCGCGGCGATCGGCCTCACCCCCGAGCCCAAACCGGTTCTGTCCGGGCCGGCCCGGGTGATCGATGCCGCCACCCTGGTCGTCGCCGGCCGCACGGTGTGGCTCGCAGGGCTCGACGCCCCCGAGCCTGGCCGGAGCGCGGCCGATGCCCTGCGCCAGTACATCGGTGACCGTCCGGTCGAATGCTGGGGGCGGTCCCCAGCAAAGGGGGATGCGCTGTTGGCGACCTGCCGGGTCGGCGGTAACGACCTCAATGCCTGGCTGGTCCGGCGGGGCTGGGCCCGGGCCTGCCGCGATGGTGTCGAGAGGGCGGAGCGGCCGCGTTGGCTGGTTCCTTCCTGCCGGCGAAACCGCTGAGCCAGGGCAGAGGCAGAGGAGGGCAGGGGATTCGTGACGGGTTCGGAAGGCCGCGAGAGTTTCCCGGCCGGCCCGTCGCGGAGACCCCACATGACCCCAACCAAGCTCACCCTCAGCACGTCCCGCGACATTCCCTTCAACAAGCTGGTGCTGTCGCAGGCCAACGTCCGCCGGATCAAGGCCGGACTCTCGATCGAGCAGTTGGCGGAGGACATCGCCCGCCGCACCCTGCTGCAGAGCCTGACCGTTCGGCCGATCCTCGACGGCGACGGTAGCGAGACCGGCCTCTATGATGTGCCGGTCGGCGGCCGCCGTTACCGCGCCCTCGAATTGCTGGTGAAGCAGAAGCGGCTGGCCCGCAATGCCCCGGTGCCCTGCGTCATCCGCACCGACGGTCTGGCGGCGGAGGATTCCCTGGCCGAGAATCTCGAGCGCGCCCCGCTGCATCCGCTCGACCAGTTCCGCGCCTTCCAGACCCTGCGCGAGGCCGGGCTCGGCGACGAGGACATTGCCGCCCGCTTCTTCGTCACCCCGGTGGTGGTCCGCCAGCGGCTGCGGCTGGTGACGGTGTCGCCCAAACTGCTCGACCTCTATGCCGAGGATCAGATCACCCTCGACCAGGTGATGGCCTTTTCCGTCACCTCCGACCATGCCCGCCAGGAGCAGGTGTGGGACAGTCTGGTCCGCGCCTATAACCGCGAGCCCTATTATATCCGCAAGCTGCTGACCGAGGGGACGGTGCGGGCCGCCGACAAGCGGGTCCGCTTCGTCGGCATCGAGGCCTACGAGGCCGCCGGTGGGGTGATCCAGCGCGACCTGTTCGAGCCCGATGGCGGCGGCTGGCTGCAGGACCCGGCCCTGCTCGACCGGCTGGTGAGCGAAAAACTCGCCGCCGCGGCCGAAACAGTGCGGGCCGAGGGGTGGAAATGGATCGAGGTTGCCCCCGATTTCCCCTATGGCCATACCGCCCGGATGCGGCGGCTGATCGGCACTCCGGTCGCGTTGACCGAGGCGGATCAGGCGGAGCGGGACCAGCTTCAGGCCGAGTATGACCGCCTGATCGAGGCCCATGCCGGGGCCGACGCGGTACCGGAGGAAATCGAGCGTCGGGTCGAGGAGATCGGCATTGCCCTGGCCGCGTTCGACGACCGGCCGCTGTCGTTCGATCCGGCCGAGATCCTATGCGCCGGGGTGTTCGTCAGCATCGACGGCGACGGCAATCTGCGGGTCGATCGCGGCTATGTCCGGCCCGAGGACGAGCCGATGGCCAATCCCGTGCCGGTCGAGGCGGTCGCCACGATTCCGGTGGCGACGGTGGATGCGACCACGCCGCAGGTCGATCCGGTTGCCGAACCGCCGGAGGAGGACGAGGGGCTGAAGCCGCTGCCCGACCGTCTGGTCGCCGAGCTGACCGCGCACCGGACCCTGGCCCTGCGCGATGCCCTGGCCCGCGCTCCCGACGTCGCCTTCCTCGCCGTGCTGCATGTGCTGTGCCTGCAGGCCTTCTATCGCAGCGGTGCGGATTCCGCCCTCGACATCACCGCCCACAGCCCGGCTTTCACCGTCCAGCCGCCCGGTCTGGCCGACACCGCGCCGGCCAAGGCGACCGACGCCCGTCACCAGACCTGGCTCGGGCAGTTGCCGGCCGATCCCGCCGATCTGTGGGACACGCTGACCGGGTTCGACGGCGACAGCCAGGGGGCGTTGTTCGCCCATTGCGCCGCGCTGACCGTCAACGCGGTGCGCGAGCCCTGGACCCGGCGTGGCCGCGCCCTCGACCATGCCGACCACCTTGCCCGGGCGGTGGAACTCGACATGGCGGCGGCGGGCTGGGTGCCGACCGTCGACACCTATCTCGGCCGGGTCACCAAGGCCCGCATCCTCGACGCGGTGCGCGAGGCCAAGGGCGCGGAGACCGCCCAGTTGATCGATCATCTGAAGAAACCGGACATGGCCCGCGAGGCCGAGCGCCTGCTGACCGGCACCGGCTGGTTGCCGGACATCCTGCGCGCTCCGGAGCCCGGTCCCGAGCCGGAAAGCGCCCCCGACGATCTGGCCCAGGTCGCCGCCTGATCCTCTTTGCGGAAGCCCGGCCAGCGTGCCGGGCTTCTGTGCTGTCAGCGGGGAGGGGCGTCATGTCGGTGTCTGATCTGGCCCGCCGCCTCGCCGAGCGGGCCGAAGCGGTTTGCCGGGTCTATCTGTCCCGGGGGCGCCGTCAGGGGGCATGGTGGTGCGTCGGCG
>NZ_JBHUIY010000065.1:0-9114 GCF_042683125.1 Phaeospirillum tilakii | reverse complement strand
GGCGCGGCGGCGGTGGCCGGGCGCGGGGTCTGCCGGCGGGGCGGGGTCGTCGGCGCGGTCGTGGCGGGGGTGGCCTCGGGCGTGGCGGGCGGCGGCGCGGCGGGAACGGCGACCGCCGGGTGGGCGGGCGCGGGCGCGGCGGCCGGCTGCTTTTCCGCCGGGGTGGCGCTGTCGTCGCCGGTGGCGGCGCCGGGCAGGTTGAGGAAGGCGTTGGGGCTGGAGATCGGCGGGCCGCCCAGCACGTTCAGGAAGTCGCCGACGCCGTCGATGACGGCGTCGACCATCTTCCCGGTCTCGCTGCGCGATTCCGTCTTGTCCTGGGCCAGCGCGGCGGCCGGCCAGCCCAGCACCAACACCAGCAGGAACGAAAGCGCGCGCGGCGCCATGTCAGTCGACCAGTTCGATCGAATAGTTTTCGATCACCGGGTTGGCGAGCAGCGCGCGGCACATCCGCTCGACTTCCTCCCCGGCGCGGGTGCGGTCGGTCTCGGCCAGCTCGACCTCGATCAGCTTGCCCTGGCGGACCTCGCCGACACCGGCGAAGCCGAGCGAGCCGAGGGCATGCTGCACCGCCTTGCCCTGGGGATCGAGCACGCCGGTCTTGAGGGTCACGGTAACTTTGGCTTTCACGGTCGCTGTCTTCCGAAGTGGTCGTGAGATGGGAGAAAAAGGTGGCGGCGCGGGCGGGCGCCCGCGCCGGCCGGCCTTACTGCATGGTCTGCGGGCCCTTGAGGTCGCGCGGGCCGCCCTCGGGCAGGATGCCGAGACGGCGGGCGACTTCCTGGTAGGCTTCCTCGACCCCGCCGAGATCGCGGCGGAAGCGGTCCTTGTCCATCTTGTCGCCGGTGCGGATGTCCCACAGGCGGCAGGAATCCGGGCTGATCTCATCGGCCAGCACGATCTGCATGTCGTCGCCGTTGTAGAGCCGGCCGAACTCGATCTTGAAATCGACCAGCCGGATGCCGACGCCGAGGAACAGCCCCGACAGGAAATCGTTGATCCTGAGCGCCAGCGACATGATCTCGTCGAGATCCTGGGTGTTGGCCCAGCCGAAGGCGGTGACGTGCTCTTCCGACACCATCGGGTCGCCGAGCGCGTCGGACTTGAAGTAATACTCGACGATCGAACGGGGCAGCGGGGTGCCCTCGGTCAGGCCGAAGCGGGTGGCGAGCGAGCCGGCGGCGACGTTGCGGATCACCACCTCAAGCGGAATGATCTCGACCTCGCGCACCAGCTGTTCGCGCATGTTGAGCCGGCGGACGAAATGGGTCGGCACCCCGATCTCGCCCAGGCGCAGCATCAGATATTCGGAAATGCGGTTGTTCAGCACGCCCTTGCCGGTGATGGTGCCGCGCTTCTGGTTGTTGAACGCGGTGGCATCGTCCTTGAAGTACTGAACCAGGGTGCCGGGCTCGGGTCCCTCGAACAGGACCTTGGCCTTGCCCTCGTAAATCTGTCTGCGTCTGGCCATGAAAAGATATCCGGGTGTGGGAGCGCTCTGGCGCGTGGCGACGGGAAAAGGGATCGGTCAACCTCTCCGTCGATCAATCGAGGCCTGATATAGCAGGGACGGCCCGACGAAACAACGTCATGTCACCCCGAGAAGATGGGGATCATCCCCGCGTTGGCGCAAGGGCTGGCGGGAAAACGCGGTTTTTCCGGGCTCTGCCGGCCGGCTCAGCGGCGATGGACGCTGCCGTAGGCCACCTCGAAATCGAACGCCGCCGCCAGCGGCAGCCCGCGCGCCCGGGTCAGCAGGGCGCGGATCACCCCGGAATGGGTCACCAGCACCGGCTCGGCCCCGCCGGCGGCGGCCTCGATCTCGGCGGCGCAGGCCTCGGCCCGGGCCGCCAGCTCGACGAAGGTCTCGCCCCCGGGCGGGCGGGCCTCGACGAAATCCTCGCACCACGCCGCCAGCTGGTCGCGCGGGATCGCCTCCCAGCGCAGCCCTTCCCAGGCGCCGAAATCGAGTTCGAGCAGCCGCTCGTCGAAGGTCACCGGCGCCCCCAGCCGCTCGGCCAGCAGCCGGCAGCGCAGCGACGGGCTGGCATAGATCCGTTTCGGTCCGGGCGGCAGCGCGGCGGCGGTCTGCGCCGCCTCGGCCTCGAACCGGCTCTCGCTGACCGGCAGGTCGAGCCGGCCGTAGCAGCGTCCCTCGGCCCCGGCCGGGGTGGTGTGGCGGACCAGGATCATGGCGCCGCCAGCGGGATCAGGGTCAGCAGCAGGGCGATCTCGATCACCTGCTGGGTCGCCCCCAGCCCGTCGCCGGTATAGCCGCCCAGGCGGCGGCGCAGCCACAGCGCCGCCAGCGCCCAGCCGGCCAGGGCCACCCCCAGCGCCGTCAGCGCCGCCGCCGCCGGCAGCAGCGCCAGCGGCAGCGCGCCGAGCGCCAGCGGCAGGGCCAGCCGGAACCCGCGCAGCCGGCTGGTGACCGGGGCGGCGCGGCTGGGGCCGGTGCGGGCGTAGGACAGCACCGCCATCAGCCCGGCGGCGGCGGCGCGCGACAGGGCGGCGGCGGCGATCGGGGCGAGCAGCAGCAAGCCGGCCGGCAGCGCCGCCAGCGCCTGCCATTTCAGCCCGAGCAGCACCACCAGCCCGACCACGGCGAAGGCGCCGACGCGGGAATCCTTCATGATGGCGAGGATCTTCTCGCGATCCGCGCCACCGCCGCCGAAGCCGTCGCAGCAATCGCCGAAGCCGTCCTCGTGCTGGGCCCCGCCCAGCAGCAGGCCGAGCCCGAGCGCCAGCCCGGCGGCGATCCCCGCCCCCCACAGCGGCCCGGCCAGGGTCAGCACCGCGCCGGTCACCGCCCCCATGCCGATGCCGACCAGCGGCCACCACGAGGTGGCGTGGCGCCAGTCGTCGGCGTCGAAATCGAGCCGCAACGGCAGCGGCAGCCGGGTGAAATAGATCCAGGCGGCGGCCAGGGCGCGGGCTTCGCGCCGGAGGGCGGCGATCATTTGAGGCGGAGCGGCAGGCCGGCGACCATCAGCCAGGCCTCGGTGGCGCGGGCGGCGACCCGCTGGCCCAGCCAGCCGCACAGGTCGCGGAACCGGCGCAGTTCGGCATCCATCGGCACCGGGCTCCAGCCGATCTCGTCGGCGACGACGATCACCGGCCAGGGCTGGGCGCGGAACGAATCGAGCAGCCGGTCCCATTCGGCCAGGATCGACTCGTCGTCCCGGGCGAAGCGGGCGGCGGCCCAGGTCACCACGCTGTCGAACAGCACCCCGGTGGGGGCGGGGTCGAGCGCGTCGAGCGCGGCGGCGGGGTCGGCCGGGGCCTCCAGCGTGCGCCAGCCGGCCGGGCGTTCGGCCTGATGGCGGGCGACGCGGGCGGCCATTTCGGCATCGTCCGGCTCGGCGGCGTAACTGGCGACGAACACCACCCGCTCGCCCCAGGCGCGGGCAAGCTCGACCGCGCGGGCGCTCTTGCCGCTCCGCACCGGCCCGGTGAGAAGGATAAGTTCGCTCATGATGCGCCGGACTGTGAACCCGGCGCGGCGGGAAAGTCCAGTCCCAAATTAAGAAAATCCCTTCGGATTCTGCGGGTTTCCCACCACCCTTCCTCCCCCCGCCCGGGGGGAGTTTGATATTGACAGCAGACGGCCTGACACAGTACGCACCACCCGGGGTGGGAGTCGCTCTTCCGCTCCAGATCGAGCCTTCGCCGAGGGGGGCGACGGCGTAGTCCCACGGAGGATGTCAATGCGGATCGTACTGGTCCATCCCAACTACCATTCCGGTGGAGCCGAGATCGCCGGCAAATGGTCGCCGTCTTGGGTCGCCTATCTCGCCGGCTATCTGAAGGCCAACGGGTACAGCGACATCCGTTTCATCGACGCGATGACCGACGACCTGAGCGAGAAGGAACTGCGGGCCCAGCTGACCGCGCTCCAGCCGGACATCGTGGGCTGCACCGCGATCACCCCCTCGATCTACAAGGCCGAGCGCGTCCTGCAGATCGCCAAGGAAATCAACCCGAAGATCGTGACCGTGCTGGGGGGGATTCACAGCACCTTCATGTATCAGCAGATCCTGTTCGAGGCGCCCTGGATCGACGCGATCGTTCGCGGCGAGGGCGAGGCGGTGATGCTGAACCTGGTCCGCGCCGTCGATCAGGGCCGCTGGCCGGATTCGCGCGGCCAGATCAACGGCATCGCCTACATCCAGGACAGCAAGGTCACCGCGACCCCGGCCGAGCCGCCGATCAAGGACGTCGATTCGATCGTCGCCGATTGGAGCATCCTCGACTGGGACAAGTACAATTACATCCCGATGAACACCCGCGTCGCCAGCCCGAACATGGCGCGCGGCTGCCCGTTCACCTGCTCGTTCTGCTCGCAGTGGAAGTTCTGGCGTGACTACCGCGTCCGCGACCCCAAGAAGGTGGTCGACGAGATCGAGGTGCTGTACCGCGAGCACAAGGTCGGCTTCTTCATCCTCGCCGACGAGGAACCGACCATCAACAAGAAGAAGTTCATCGAATTCTGTCAGGAGATGATCGACCGCAAGCTGCCGGTGCTGTGGGGGATCAACACCCGCGTCACCGACATCCTGCGTGACGAGGATCTGCTGCCGTTCTACCGCAAGGCCGGTCTGGTCCACATCTCGCTCGGCACCGAGGCGGCGGCCCAGCTCAACCTCGATCTGTTCAACAAGGAGACCACCGTCGCCCAGAACAAGCGGGCGATCGAACTCCTGCGCAAGAACGGCATCGTCGCCGAGGCCCAGTTCATCGTCGGCCTCGACAACGAAACCGCCGAGACCCTCGAAGAAACCTACAAGATGGCGATGGACTGGCAGCCGGACATGGCCAACTGGTCGATGTTCACGCCGTGGCCGTTCTCCGACCTCTATCGCGAGATGGGCGACAAGGTCGAGGTGTTCGACTTCGAGAAGTACAATTTCGTCACCCCGATCATGAAGCCGGCGGCGATGGACCGCGCCGAGCTGCTTGACCGCGTGATGGCGAACTATCGCCGCTTCTACATGTACAAGGCGTTCCTCAGCTATCCGTTCGCCAAGGGCGATCCGGTGCGGCGGCGCTACCTGCTCGGCTGCCTCAAGGCCTTCCTCAAGAGCGCGTTCGAACGCAAGTTCTACGATCTCGGCAAGGCCGGCTACTGGGGGCCGCAGTCGAAGAAGAAGGTCGATTTCCACTTCGACCAGTCGCGCAAGCGCGGCGCCGACGCGATGGAAGCCTCGGCCGAGTGGAAGAGCATGCCGAAGTCGAAGCAGGAGCTGTTCGACGCCGCCCTGGCCGCCCGCGCCTGCGGCGGTGGCACCGACCAGCTGCCGGAAGACGACGAGTTCAACCGCGTCGTCGGCCACGTCGATGTCGATTCCGCCGAGGCGGCCAAGATCATGGCCTGCGGCGGCGGCACCCAGCAGCTGCCCGACGACGAGTTCAACCCGCCGGCCGGCAACGACCCGTCTTCCCCGGAAGCGGCGGCGATGATGGCCTGCGGCGGCAGCAAGCAGCAGATGCCGGGCGCCCAGGTCAAGATCTGAGTCCCGTGTCTTCCGCCCGTCCGGCGTTCCTCGCCGGGCGGGCGGTGTTTTTTTCCTTGGCTTGCGCCAGCGGGCTGCCGCCCGCGCCCGCTTGGGGCGAGGCCCCAAACCCCCTTCTTTTTCAAAAATAAAAGGGGGTCCGGGGCATCGCCCCGGTTGGGTTTGGGCGAAAGCCCAACCAGTCGCGGCCCCTTCGACGTTCGGCCGCGCGCGGAGAGCCCGCCCCGTGACCGACAAATCCGATCCCACCTTCGCCCCGGTCGAATACACCCCCCGGACCGAGCGTCCGCGCCGGGCCCGCGCTTTGATGATCCAGGGCACCGCCTCCGACGTCGGCAAGAGCATGGTGGTGGCCGGTCTGTGCCGGGCCTATACCCGCCGGGGGCTGGTAGTGCGCCCGTTCAAGGCGCAGAACATGAGCAACAACGCCGCCGTCGCCGCCGACAGCGACCTGCCGCCCGGTCCCGATGGCTTCGCCCCCCCGGGCGAGATCGGCCGCGCCCAGGCGGTGCAGGCCCGCGCCTGCAAGGTGCCGCCCTCGATCCACATGAATCCGGTGCTGCTGAAGCCGCAGACCGACATCGGCTCGCAGGTGGTGCTGCGCGGCCGGGTGCTGGGCAATTGTCCGGCGCGGACCTATCACCAGATGCGCCATAAGCTGATGCCGGCGGTGCTGGATTCGTTCCACCGCCTGACCGAGGAAGCCGATCTGGTGCTGGTCGAGGGGGCCGGCAGCGGCGCCGAGATCTATCTGCGCGCCTCCGACATCACCAACATGCGCTTCGCCGAGGCGGCCGACCTGCCGGTGGCGATCCTCGGCGACATCGACCGGGGCGGGCTGATGGCGGCGATCGTCGGTTCCTACGACCTGTTGAGCGAGGCCGACCGTTCCCGCGTCGTCGGCTATCTGATCAACAAGTTTCGCGGCGATTTCTCGCTGTTCGAGCCGGCCTGTGAAATCATGACCGAGCGCACCGGCTGGCCGCTGCTCGGCGTGCTGCGCTGGTTCGACAAGGCCGACCGCCTGCCGGCCGAGGATTCGCTGGCGCTGGAACGCCCGGCCGAAACCGGCGGCAAGGGGCTGAAGGTGGCGGTGCCCCATCTGTCGCGGGTCGCCAATTTCGACGATCTCGATCCGCTCGCCGCCGAGCCCGGGGTCAGCGTGGTGTGGGTCCATCCCGGCCATCCGATCCCGGCCGACACCGACGTGGTGGTGCTGCCCGGCTCGAAGGCCACCCGCACCGACCTCGACGTGCTGCGCCGCAATGGCTGGGACATCGACATCCTGGCCCATGTCCGCCATGGCGGCCGGGTCGTCGGCCTCTGTGCCGGCTACCAGATGCTCGGCCGGGTCGTGCGCGACCCGCAGGGGATCGAGGGCGCCCCGGGCGAGACCCCCGGCCTCGGCCTGCTCGACATCGAGACTGAGATCGGCGGCAGCAAGCGTCTGGTGGCGCTCGATGCTACCGACGCGCTCAGCGGTTGCCGCGTTACCGGCTACGAGATGCATATGGGCGTCACCACCGGCCCCGGCCTCGACCGTCCCTGGCTCAGTCTCGACGGCCGGGCGGAAGGCGCGGTGTCGGCCGATGGTCGCGTCGCCGGCTGTTACGTCCATGGTCTGTTTGGTTCGGACGCGTTCCGCAGCCATTGGCTGGAACGGGTCGGTGCCCAGGCCGCCGCGCTCGATTTCGAGGCGCGGATCGAGGCCGCCCTCGACGCCCTGGCCGATCATTGCGAAGCCAATCTCGACCTCGACGCCCTGCTCGCCCTGGCGCGCTGATTGGGCTTTCGCCCAAACCCAACCGGGGCGATGCCCCGGACTCCCTTTGTTTTTGAAAATAAAGGGGGTTTGGGGCTATCCTGGGGGGCAGGAGAGGAGCGGCCATGATCATCCGCCTCGATCGCTACCCCCAACTCCGGGATCTCTGCTGGAACCGACCCGCCGACAGCCTGTTGGACGGGCCGGAGGCGCTGGCCCTCTACGAGCGCAACTGGCGTTTCGTCGAGCCGCAGGCCCTGACCGCCGAGGAGCGGGATCTGATCGACCAACTGGTCGCCCGCTATGGCCACGGCGTCCTGAATGTTTAGGCGCCCCCGGCACGCGGCGGTCGCGGCGGTGCTGGCCGCGTTCGATGCCGAGCTGCTGGCCGAGGCGCACTGTTTCTTCGGCGGCGGCACCGCCATCGTCCTGAGTCTCGACGAATATCGCGAGAGCCTTGATGTCGATTTCCTCTGCGCGGCCCAGGACGGCTACCGCCTGCTGCGCGAACGGGTGTTCCGGGAGGGGTTCGCCGGATTGCTTCGGGCGAACGCGGACGTCGTTCTGCTGCGCGAGGCGCGCGCCGACCAGTATGGGATCAGGACCCAGATCGGCGTCGGCCCCGAACGGGTCAAGGTCGAGATCGTCCGCGAGGCCAGGATCGCGCTGAGCGGCGGGCGTCATCCCGATTGGGGGGTGCCGGTGCTGTCGCGCGAGGACATGTATTGCGAAAAGCTGCTGGCCAACGCCGATCGTCAGGCTGACCGCGCCGTGTTGAACCGGGACATCATCGACCTGTCGATGATGCTGCTGCGGTGGGGGCCGGTGCCGGAAACCGCCTGGGCCAAGGCGGTCGATGCCTATGGCGCGGCGGCCGGGCTGGCCTTCGCCCGGGCGATCGAGGCGATCCGTGATCCGGTCTGGCTCCGCACCTGCATGGAGCGGATGGCGATGGACCCGGATCTGTTCGCGCCGATCCTCGCCCTGCATGGCGGTCCGATCCCGCCGGAGGATGAGCGCAAGGGCTGAGCCGGCCGCTTACCGCTTGGCCTTTTGCGTCGCCGGGAAGAAGCGATCGACGGCGTGGGCCATCGCCTTGGCGAGGCGGGTGCGGTAGGCCGGCTGGCGCAACTGCTTTTCCTCGTTCTCGTTCGACAGGTAGCCCATCTCGACCAGCACGGCGGGGACGTCGGGCGCCTTCAGCACCGCGAAGCCGGCGAAGCGGTGGGTGTTGTCGAGCAGGCTGAATTCCTGGCCGACCTCGTCCACCGCCTCGGCGGCGAAGGCGGCGGAACGGTTCATCGTCTCGCGCTGGGCCAGATCGATCAGGATGCCGGCGACGTCGGCGCTTTCGTGGCTGAGATCGACCCCGGCGATCAGGTCGGCCTTGTTTTCCTTTTCGGCCAGGGCCTGCGATTCGGCGTCCGAGGCGTTCTGCGACAGGGTGTAGATCGACAGGCCCCGGATCGACGGGTTCTGTACCGCGTCGGCATGCAGCGAGATGAACAGGTCGGCGCCGTACTGGCGGGCGATCGCCACCCGGTCGCGCAGGCGGATGAACACGTCGCGGTCGCGGGTGAGGTAGACCTGATAGCGGCCGCCACGCTCCAGCGCCGCCTTCAGTTCGCGCGCCATCGCCAGGGTGATGTGCTTTTCGTAGATCCCCGACACCCCGATCGCGCCGGGATCGATCCCGCCATGGCCGGGGTCGATCACGATCACCGGCGGCCCGCCATCGTGCGGGGCCAGCGCGGCGGGCGCGGCCGGGGCGGGCGACAGGGCGGCGGCCTGGATCTCCGGGCGCGGGCCGTCGGCGCGGGCCGGCTCGGCGCGCGGCGC
>NZ_JBHUIY010000064.1:0-9162 GCF_042683125.1 Phaeospirillum tilakii | reverse complement strand
GCCACCCGCCGCCGGCCCTGCCGGGGGCGACGGCGGCGCCCGCCGCCGCCGCCCCGCCCCCGCTGCTGAGCGGCCCGGTGCTGAGCCCGGGCAGCGTCGGCACCGGACCGCTGGTGCAGACCGCTGCCGGCACCCTGGCGCTGCCGGCCGGTCTGGCCCTGCCGCGCGGCCAGACCGTCTGGCTCGAAGTGGTCGGACCGCCCGCGCCGCCGCCGCTGCCGCCCGACCCGCCGGTGGCGGGCGGGCTCGGCCGCCAGGGCTGGCCGGCGCTGAGCGAGGCGCTGTCGCTGCTGAGCCAGAACGACGCCGCCACCGCCGCCCTGGTGCGGCAGGCGCTGCCCCAGCCCGGCCCCGGCTTCGCGGTCGCGCTGGCCCAGTTCGTCCTCGCCCTGCGCAAGGGCGGCGCGCCGACCCCCGGCGGCTCCGCCCTGACCGAGGCGCTCGATCGGGCCGGCCGGCGCGATCTCGCCAGCCGGATCGATCAGGATCTGGGCGAACTGGCCGACGAGGCGCGCGAACCCCGGGGCGCCGACGGACGCTGGCAGGCGCTGACCGTGCCGCTGCTGCTCGGCGGCCAGATCGAGCCGGTCCGGCTGTTCGTCCACCGTCCCGGCGACGGCGAGGAGGGAGAAGAGGGGCAACGCCAGGGCGGCGGCGGCGAACGCCGCTTCCTGATCGAGATCGATTCGAGCCGGTTCGGCCGGATGCAGTTCGACGGTCTGGTGGTCAGCGCGGCGAAACGGTTCGACCTGATCATCCGCACCGGCCCGCCACTGGCGGCGGCGATGCGGCAGGACATCGCCGAAATCTTCGCCCAATGCGCCGAACTGACCGGAGCCAAGGGCGGGATCAGCTTCCAGGCCGGCCGTGGTTTCGTCGAATTCCCGCCGCCACCGCCCCCCAACGGCACCTTCCTCACCGCCTGAGGCGGGCTGCCGCCCGCCGACCCGCTTGGAGGCTGGCGCCTCCAAACCTCCCCCTTTTTTATCGATGAAAACCAAGGGGGTCCGGGGCCTCGCCCCGGCGGGTCGCGGGCAGAGCCCGCGCACCGGCCCGATCCGCACGGGTCAGAAGCGCAGCCCCATTCCGGCGCCGAACAGCAGACCGGAACCGGTATCGCCGCCCCCGGTGGGCTGCGAGGCCTGGGCGACGCCGCCGAGGCTGAGCGAGGGGGTGATCTGGTGGGTCAGGGTCAGCCCGACGCTGACGTCGGAGCGGCTGCCGCCGAAGGAATCGAGCGGAGACAGGGCCAGCGCGGTCGGCTGGGCGGGATTGAGGCTGAAGCCGGCCAGCGGCCGGTCCCAGCGGGCGCCGAGGCTGAGCGCGGCGGTCGAGTCCGCCCCGAACCATCCGGTGTGATAGGCGGCGGTCAGATCGGCATGGGTGCGGCTGCCGTCGCTGCGGAACGAACTCGACAGCAGGGCGTCGCCGCCGAGGCCATAGGAGACATAGCCGCCCACCGCCAGCGGGCCATGCCCGGAGGAAAACGGCAGGGCGGTCAGGCCGTGGCCCGGCTCGGCGACGATGCCGATCGCGGCGCCGCCGCGGCTCTGCAACGGCAGGAAGGTTCGGCCCAGCCCGGCCTCGAAGCTCTCGGTGGTCGCGCCGCCGGCCGAACCGCCCCCGGGGACCAGACGGTTGCCGCTCTCCAGCGCCAAAGCGGGCGAGGCCACGGCGAGCAGCATCAGACACAACAGGGGGCGCAACGTGAACATGACGGACCGGATACAACAACCCAATTCTTTCTTATAACCTGGGGACGGACGCGGGGGAAGGCCACGGGGCACCGCAAAAAACGCGCGGCCGCCCCGCGTCCGGCCCAGACGGACTGGCATGCGGTCCCGAAAGGGGCAAGGGACGGGAAGGAACCGGGCGGCGACGCAGCCCGCGATTGCGTCGGACCCGCCGGCGTGGCACAACACCCGGGCCGGGCCGGCGACTCGCGCCCGCCGGCCGGTGGGCACCCTCCCGGCGCGAAGGAGTGGTTTTCGATGGCTCGTCACGTGCGCAAGGCCGTGTTTCCCGTGGGCGGCATGGGCACCCGCTTCCTGCCCGCCACCAAGGCGATGCCGAAGGAAATGCTGCCGGTGGTCGACAAGCCGCTGATCCAGTACGCGGTCGAGGAAGCCGCCGCCGCCGGCTGCGAGCATTTCATCTTCGTCACCGGCCGGGGCAAGAACGCCCTCGAGGACCATTTCGACCATGCCCCCGAACTGGAACGCACCCTCAAGGAGCGCGGCAAGTTCGATCTGGTCGAGGCGGTGACCTCGTGGATGCCCAAGTCGGGCCAGATCTCCTACACCCGTCAGAGCGAGCCGCTCGGCCTCGGCCACGCGGTGTGGTGCGCCCGCGATCTGGTCGAGGACGAACCCTTCGCCGTGCTGCTGCCCGACGATCTGATCCTGGCCAAGACCTCGTGCCTGCGCCAGATGGTCGCGGTCCACACCGAGGTCGGCGGCCATGTCGTCGCGGTGTCCGACGTGCCGCGCGAGCACACCAAGCGTTACGGCATCCTCGACGTCGAGACCGACAATGGCCGCATCGCCAAGGCGCGCGGGCTGGTCGAAAAGCCCGAGCCGGCCGAGGCCCCCTCGACCCTGTCGATCATCGGCCGCTACATCCTGCATCCCTGCGTGTTCGAGGTGCTCGACCGCAAGGAGAAGGGCGCCGGCGGCGAGATCCAGCTGACCGACGCGATCAGCCAGACCATCGGCACCGTGCCGTTCCACGGTCTGCGCTTCGAGGGCAACCGCTACGATTGCGGCGACAAGGTCGGCTGGCTCGAGGCCAACGTCGCCTTCGCCCTCGACCGGACCGACATGGCCGACGCGGTGCGCAACGCCCTTCGCCCGTTCCAGCTCTGAGCCACCCGAGGATCCCCCCATGCGCATCGCGATGATCGGCACCGGTTATGTCGGCCTGGTGTCGGGTACCTGTTTCTCCGAATTCGGCATCGACGTGGTCTGCGTCGACAAGGATGCCCGCAAGATCGAGCTGCTGCACGACAACGTGATGCCGATCTTTGAGCCCGGGCTCGACGAGTTGGTGGCGTCGAACGTCGAGGCCGGCCGGCTGTCCTTCACCACCGACCTCAAGGCGGCGGTGAAGGGCGCCGACGCGGTGTTCATCGCCGTCGGCACGCCGTCGCGGCGCGGCGACGGCCACGCCGACCTGTCGTTCGTGTTCGCCGCCGCCGAGGAGATCGCCGACGCGCTCGACGGCTACACCGTGATCGTCACCAAATCGACCGTCCCGGTCGGCACCGGCGACGAGGTCGAGAAGGTGATCCGCGCCCGCCGCCCCGACGCCGAGTTCGACGTGGTGTCGAACCCGGAATTCCTGCGCGAAGGCTCGGCGATCAACGATTTCCTCCGCCCCGACCGGGTGGTGATCGGCACCGAATCCGAACGCGCCCGCAAGGTGATGAAGCAGCTCTACCGGGTGCTGTACCTGATCGAGACCCCGATCGTGTTCACCTCGCGCCGGACCTCGGAACTGATCAAGTACGCCGGCAACACCTTCCTCGCCACCAAGATCACCTTCATCAACGAGATCGCCGACCTGTGCGAGGCGGTGGGGGCCGACGTCCATGACGTCGCGCGCGGCATCGGCCTCGACGGCCGCATCGGCAAGAAGTTCCTCCATCCCGGCCCGGGCTATGGCGGGTCCTGCTTCCCCAAGGACACCCTGGCCCTGGTCCGCACCGCGCGTGATTCCGGCGCGCCGCTGCGGATCGTCGAGACGGTGGTGGCGGTCAATGACGAGCGCAAGAAGAAGATGGCCGAGCGGGTGGTCACCGCCTGCGGCGGCAGCGTCGCCGGCAAGATCATCGCCGTGCTCGGCCTGACCTTCAAGCCCAACACCGACGACATGCGGGATTCGCCGGCGATCGATCTGGTGGCGGGCCTGGTCGCCGCCGGGGCCACCGTCCGCGCCTTCGACCCCGAGGGGATGGACGAGGCGAAGAAGCTGCTGCCGGACGGGGTGGTCTATTGCGACGATTCCTACGCCACCATGCCGGGGGCCGAGGCGCTGGTGATCGTCACCGAATGGAACGCCTTCCGCGCCCTTGATCCGTCGCGGATCAAGTCCCTGCTGGCGGCGCCGCGGGTGATCGACCTGCGCAACGTCTACGAGCCGGCCGAGATGCGCGACCAGGGCTTCGATTACCGCAGCATCGGCCGGGTGTGATCGCCCCGGCCGTCCTTGTCCGGGAGGTGCCATGAAACGGATCGCCCTACGTGTCGCCCTGGCCCTGGCGGCGATTGCCGCCGTCGCCGCCGCGCTGGCGTGGCAGCAGCACCGCCCGCCGGCGCCGCCCCCCGCCGCCGGGAACGGAGGCGAACCGGCGGTCACCGGCACCTATGCCGACGATTGGCAGGCCAGTTGCGGCCCGCTGACCGGCTCGGCCCAGGAAAACTGCACCGCCCGCCTCAACGCCCGCTACGGCCGGGCCGAGGACGTGCCGGTGCCCAAGGCCGACAAGTGAGCAAGGCAGGACCGTCGCCCGGTCCTGCCGTCGCCTCCCGCTGACGGGGCCGCGTTCCGCCCCGCCAGCCGGCGCGGCGGCGCCGGGAAAGGCTTGATTGGTCTCGCCCTGATTATCTTGCAGGATGAGGGCCTCTGTCCCGGACCGGATCGCCGCCAGTGACCATCCCCGCCCCGGTTGCCCCGCCGTTTCATCTCCGCCTGCTGCCCAGCGGTCACCTCCGGCTTGAACACGCCCCCGAGGCCCCGCCGCTGGAGCCCGCGACGGCCCGCCGCCTGGTCGAGGCCTTCGCCGCCGGCAGCGGTGCCGGCCTGCTCCAGTTGGGCGCGGGCGAGGTCGGACAGGCGCTGCCGCCGGTGTTCGCGTGGTGGCGGGACTTCGCCGCCCGCCACGTCGTCGCCCTGTGCCATCAGCCCCCCGCCAGCGGGCCGGACGACGCGGCCACGCCCGCCCCCGTGCCGGAACCGGCCCCGCCGGACGAAGCCGAGCTGACCGCCCTGGCGCTGGCCGGACCGGTGATGCCGGGCGCCGACTATTTGACCCCGGCGGCCCTGCGGCGCCTGTGGCGGGAGCTGCATCAGGCCTTCACCGCGGCCCAGGCCCGCTCCGGCCTCGACCTGCAAGGCTTCCTCCACCAGATGAATCCGGCCTGGACCCTGGTCGGGCGGGTCCATTTCAATCTGGCCGAAAACCGGCGCGACCCGGCGGCACCGTTCGCCTTCCTGGCGACCTACACCCTCCGGCTCGGCACCGCTGGGGCCAAGGCCCAGCATGTCCCGCTGGGCCAGGCCTGGCGTGACTATGCCGGCGCCGCCGATCGCGACGCCCTGCTGTCGCTGCTGCTGCCGGTGCAGCGGGCGGCCGAGGGCTGCGACTGGCTCAAGGCGATGGTGGATAGCGGCGAGATCTTTCATCCGCTGCGCTGGACCCCGGCCGAGGCCGGACGCCTGCTGACCAGTGCGCCCGTGCTGGAAAGCGCCGGGATCATCCTGCGGATGCCGCCCTCCTGGCGGGCGGGACGGCCGTCCCGGCCCCGGGTCAAGGCCACCGTCGGCGCCCAGCCGCCCTCGACCACCGGCCTCGACGGTCTGCTCGACTTCCAGATGGAGATCGCCCTCGACGGCGCCCCCCTGACCGAGGCGGAGCGCGCGGCGCTGCTGGCCGGCAGCGACGGTCTGGTGCTGTTGCGCGGCCAATGGGTCGAGGTCGATCGCGCCCGGCTCGACCGCACCCTGAAGCATTTCGGCGCGGTCGAGGCGCTGGCGCGCCGCCAGGGCCTGACCTTTGCCGAGGCGATGCGCCTGCTCGCCGGGATCAGCGGCGCCGATGCGGACGGGGCCGAGGCGGGCGAGGCCAAGTGGTCCGAGGTCAGCGCCGGCCCCTGGCTGGCCCGCACCCTGGCCGCGCTGCGCGCCCCGGACGGCAACGGCGCCGATCCCGGCCCGGCGCTGAAGGCGACCCTGCGCCCCTACCAGCGGGCGGGGGTGGCGTGGCTGCGGCTGCTGACCGGGCTCGGGCTGGGGGCCTGTCTGGCCGACGACATGGGCCTGGGCAAGACGATCCAGGTGCTCGCCCTGCTGCTGCTGCTGCAACGCCAGGAGGCAGCCGAATGCCCACCCTGCCTGCTGGTCGCCCCGGCCTCGCTGCTGGCCAACTGGGCGGCCGAAATCGACCGGTTCGCCCCGGATCTCAAGATCGTCATCGCCCATCCCTCGGCCCAGCCCCCGGCGGCGTGGAAAAGCTTCGGCGCCGAACAGTTGGCCGGCGCCGATCTGGTGCTGACCAGCTATGGCAGCCTGCTGCGCCTGCCCTGGCTGGCCGAACGGCCCTGGCATCTGCTGGTGCTGGACGAGGCCCAGGCGATCAAGAACCCCGGGGCCCGGCAGACCAGGGCGGTCAAACAGCTCCAGGCCAGGGCCCGCATCGCCCTGACCGGCACCCCGGTGGAGAACAGTCTCGGCGACCTGTGGTCGATTTTCGACGCGATCAATCCCGGCCTGCTCGGCAGCGCCCGCGCCTTCACCGGCTACACCCGGACTCTGGCCGCGCGGCCGCACAATCCCTACGGCCCGCTGCGCGCCCTGGTGCGGCCCTACATCCTGCGGCGGATGAAAACCGATCCGACGGTGATCGCCGATCTGCCCGACAAGACCGAACTGACCGCGTTCTGCGCGCTCAGCCGCAAGCAGGCCGCACTCTATGCCCAGACCGTGACCGAACTGGAACGGGCCCTGAAGGGAAGCGAGGGGATCCAGCGCCAGGGGCTGGTGCTGGCGACGCTGACCCGGCTCAAGCAGATCTGCAATCACCCGTCCCACGGGCTGGGCGACGGCGACTGGGCCGAAGAGCAGAGCGGCAAGCTGCTCCGCCTGCGCGAGATCGCCGAAACCGTGGCGGCGCGCCAGGAAAAGATGCTGCTGTTCACCCAGTTCCGCGAAGCCACCGCGCCGCTGGCGGCGTTTCTCGGCGGGGTGTTCGGCCGCCCCGGCCTGGTGCTGCACGGCGCCACCCGAGTCAGGGAGCGCCACGCCCTGGTCGAGCGGTTCCAGCAGGACGAAACCGTGCCGTTCTTCGTCCTGTCGCTGAAGGCCGGCGGCACCGGCCTGACCCTGACCGCCGCCGCGCATGTGGTTCATTTCGACCGCTGGTGGAACCCGGCGGTGGAAAACCAGGCCACCGACCGGGCCTTTCGCATCGGCCAGCAGCGCAACGTGCTGGTGCACAAGTTCGTCTGCCGGGGCACGGTCGAGGAAAGGATCGACGCCCAGATCGAGGCGAAAAAGAGCCTGTCCCAGGCGTTGCTGACCGGCAGCGATGAAATCAGGCTGACCGAACTGCCCGACGCGGAGCTGCTGCGTCTGGTCGCCCTCGACCTCAACGCCGTGATGAAGGACTGAGCCGCGATGAGTGATGGCCGCTGGGCTCCCTACGTCCCCGTCGCCCAGCGTCGCGCCCGGGCCGAGCGGGAAATCGACCGGTTGCGCCGGCAGGGCGACCCGGCGGCGCCGGTGGTGATCGAGGGCCGCACCATCGCCCGGACCTTCTGGGGCAAGGCGTGGTGCGATACCCTGGAAGGCTATCGCGATTACGACAACCGCCTGCCACGGGGACGGACCTATGTCCGCAACGGCTCGGTGATCGACCTGCGGATCCTGGCCGGGACGATCACCGCGACCGTCAGCGGATCGTCGCTCTATCAGGTCAGGATCACGGTCAAGCCACTGCCCGCGAGCCGTTGGCAGATCATCTGTCGCGAATGCGGCGGCAGCATCGGGTCGCGGGTCGAATTGCTGCAGGGCCGCCTGTCCCTCGGCGTGATGGCGCGCCTGTGCAGCCCGCAGCACGGGCTGTTCCCCCGGCAGACGGAAATCAGCCTGTCCTGTTCCTGCCCGGACGGGGCGGTGATGTGCAAACATGTGGCGGCGGTGCTGTACGGGGTCGGCGCCCGCCTCGACCAGCAACCGGAGCTGCTGTTCCGCCTGCGCGGCGTTGACGAGACCGAGTTGATCACCGCCGCCAGCCGGGCGATGCCGATCGTCACCGCCGTTCCTGCCGCCGGAAAATTGCTGGAAGGCGAGGATCTGGCGGCCTTGTTCGGCCTTGATCTGGCCGCGCCGGCGGAACCGCCGTCCAGCGCCGCCCCATCCCCGGATGCCGCCGAACCGGCCCGGGCCGCCGGTCCGGCCGGCCGCCGGCGCAAGGCGGCCAAACCAGAGACCGCCGCCCCGGCGCGGTATGACCTGACTCCCGACGGATTCGTCAAATGGTGGAAGTAGCCGCCCCGCCATGCCCCCCGCGCGCCGAACCGAGGCATAGCGGGGGGATCGCGGCCGGACGGATGCCGGGCTGAGAACGGCCGCGCCCTCAGGCGACGGTGGCGCGCAGGGTGCGGGCGGCGCTGACCATGTTGGTCAAGGCCGGCATCACCTCGCTCCATTGCCGGGTCTTGAGGCCGCAATCCGGGTTGACCCACAACCGCTCGGCCGGGATCCGCTCCGCCGCCTTCTTCATCAGGGCGACGATATGCGCCTCGCTCGGGATATTGGGGGAATGGATGTCATAGACCCCCGGCCCGATCTGGTTCGGATAGTTGAAATCGTCGAAGGCATCGAGCAATTCCATGTCCGAGCGCGAGGTCTCGATGGTGATGACGTCGGCATCCATCGCGGCGATCGCGGCAATGATGTCGTTGAATTCCGAGTAGCACATGTGGGTATGGATCTGGGTGTCGTCCTCGACCCCATTGGCGGTGATGCGGAAGCATTCCACCGCCCAATCCAGATAATGTTGCCACTCGGCGCGACGCAGGGGCAGACCTTCGCGCAACGCCGCCTCGTCGATCTGGATCACCCGGATCCCGGCCCGTTCGAGATCCAGCACTTCCTCGCGCATCGCCAGCGCCAATTGGCGGCAGGTGTCCGCCCGGGGCTGGTCATCGCGCACGAACGACCAGTTGAGGATCGTCACCGGGCCGGTCAGCATTCCCTTCATCGGCCGGTCGGTCAGCGAGGCGGCATGGCGGATCCAGTCCACCGTCATCGCCCGGGGCCGACTGATGTCGCCGAACAGGATCGGCGGCTTGACGCAGCGCGAGCCGTAGGATTGCACCCAGCCGAACCGGCTGAAGGCATAGCCGTCGAGCTGTTCGCCGAAATACTCGACCATGTCGTTGC
>NZ_JBHUIY010000063.1:0-9679 GCF_042683125.1 Phaeospirillum tilakii | reverse complement strand
AGCCCAAGAAGGTCATTCGGATCGCTCTGGCGCATAAGCTGCTGATCCGACTCAACGCAAAAGCGCGTGATGCCCGCAAGGAAATGGCCTTTGCCGCTTGACAGCACAGACAGTCGCTCCAGACCTCCGCTTTTTTGTCAGGGGAGTCGAAAAATGGACGCGCTCGGGGAACGGCGGATCACCCTCGATCAACTGCGCGCCTTCGTTACCGTGGCGGAATGTGGCGGTTTCCAGGCTGCCGGTGACCGCCTCGGCCGCACCCAGTCGGCGGTGACCCAAAGTCTCGGCGCGCTGGAGGAGGGGCTCGGCCAGCGGTTGCTCGATCGGCGGCGCGGGCATCTGCTCGGGTTGACCGAGGCTGGGCGGCGGTTCCTGCCGGCGGCGCGGGCCAGCCTCGCCCAACTCGCCGAGGCGGTCGATGCCCTGCGGCGCCCCGATCTGCGCGGCCGCATCGCCCTCGGCGTGCCCGACGATTTCGCCATCGCCGAACTGCCCCGCCTGATCTCCCGCTGCCACGCCCTCTATCCCGGCCTGACCGTCGAGGTCACCTCGACCCTGTCCGCCACCCTCGCCACCCTGCTGCGCCAGGGCGCGCTCGACCTCGCCTTGCTGCGCACCACCGCCGGCGTCCCGCTCGATCTACCCGAGCCCGGCATCCTCCTCCGCGTCGAACCCCTGTACTGGGTCGCCCACGCCCCGGTCCCCTTCACCGCCCCGGAGCCGCTCCCGCTCTGCCTCTACCCCGATGGCTGCGCCTACCGCGCCGCCGGCCTCGCCGCCCTCGCCGCCGCCGGCCGCCCGGTGCGGCTGGTCTATGTCAGCGCGATCGACACCAACCTCCACGCCGCCATCGCCGCCGGTCTGGGCGTGGGCCTGCTCCCCGCCAGCGCCATCGGCCCCGGCCTCGTCCGCCTCGGCCCCGACGACGGTTTCCCGCCGCTGGCCCCGGTCGAACTCCGTCTGGTCCGCCGCGCCACCGCCCCCCTGGTCCGCGCCTTCGCCGATCTGCTCCAAACCGCCCCCGGCTTGATGCGCGGGTGAGGGGGGCTTTCGTGGGCTCCGCCCACACCCGCCAAGGGCCGAGGGCCCTTGGATCCCGTCACGGGTCGTGTGTGAGGGGCGGCTGGTTTTTGAACGTGGCGTACCCGGGTTTGGGGCGTGAGCGAGATGACTGATTTGGGCCGAAGGCGGACGGGCGGCTAACCGGCGCAAGGGCGCGATAACACAGGCATTATGAATGACGTCCCTCACGCCCATTGCAGTTGTGACAAAGCCCCATCCAATTGCCTTCTGTCCGCATGCTTTCCCATTTGATAAGCTGCGGGAATCGACTGACAAGAGGCGTCTTGCAAGGCGTTTGAAGGTTTTTCTTGCGTCGCATCGCGATAATGGGAACAGAAAATGGCTCGCGGCGAAGGGGTTAACCCCGAAATACTCATCTGGGCACGGGAGTCCGCCGGTCTGAGCATTGCCGATGCCGCCGACAAAATCGGTCTGTCCTCTTCCGAAGCCATCTCTGCCAGCGATAAGCTGGCCGAGTTCGAGGCTGGCGTTAAAATTCCAACTCGCAATCAGCTTGTGAAGATTTCGGCTGTGTACCGTCGGCCGTTGATTACGTTCTACATGGCCGCTCCACCTCCAAGGGGAGTGCGTGGCGAAGACTTTCGCACGCATACGGTTTATGTTTCCAATCGGGAAAACGCGCTACTTGATGCTCTGCTTCGCGATATTCGCGGACGGCAGGAGATGGTTCGCAGTCTGCTGGAGGACGAGGACGAAGCGGTCAGGCTACCGTTCGTGGGGGCGGCGAACATCTCGGATGGCGTCCACTCGGTCGCGCGTAGGATCAATGATGCCTTGGGGCTGTCGGAGACCGGGAAAGGCCGTTTTGGTGGCCATGATTACCTGTTCAAGGACATGCGTTCACGCTGTGAGCGCCTCGGGGTTTTCGTTCTGCTTGTCGGGGACCTGGGGTCCCATCATTCAGTTTTGACGGACTCCGTCTTTCGCGGATTTGCCCTGGCCGACGAAATCGCCCCCTTTGTTGTCATCAATGACCAGGATGCTAAGGCCGCGCGAGCCTTCACACTAATCCACGAACTGACGCACATCTGGATTGGTCAAAGTGGCGTCAGCGGAGGCACAGACACCGATGCAACGCCCAAGGGGCGGATAGAGCAATTTTGCAATGATGTCGCCAGCGAGGTACTCCTCCCACCGGCAGCGCTCACGGAGCGCCCGAGCGGACTGGTTGCCGATGAGAAAGAAGGTGCGCACCGTGCGATCAGCCGAATCGCCGACACATGGAGTGTCAGCGAGCCCATGGTTGCGTATCGCTTTCATCGGATGGGCTGGATCAGCGGCGCAACTTACCGCCAACTGAGCGCGGATTATGCGGCCAGATGGCGAGCCATCAAGTCTAAGGAAAAGGCCAAGGCCAGAGAAAGCGAAAGCGGTCCGTCCTACTACGCGGTCAGGCAGCACAGGCTTGGTAGCGCGCTGATAGGTGTCGTCCAGAGGACACTCAGGGATAACCTCCTCACTCACACAAAGGCCGCAAAGGTTCTCGGTGTCAAACCCAGCTCTGTCGAGCCTCTCCTACGCCGTTTCGAAGCCAATCGCGGTGCTCTCTTCATCGAGTCGAGGAGATAGTTTTGCTCTACCTTCTCGACGCCAACGTCCTTATTCGCGCCCACGAGGATTACTATCCCATCGATCGTGTGCCGCAATTCTGGGATTGGCTATTGAAGGTCGCTGATGCTGGGCATGTGAAAATGCCGTTCGAGATACACCACGAAATCGCGATTTCAAACGGCCTTTTGAAAGACTGGATCTGAGAAGCCGATGCGAAGAAGAAACTGATATTGGATGAGGACGTTTCCCCTAATTTGCTGAACAAGGTCTTGTCCATCGGCTATGCTCAGGATTTGACTGACAGCGAGCTGGAAATGGTCGGTCAGGACCCATTTCTTGTATCATATGCTTTGGTTGCGTCCGGCCGCGTGGTCGTCACCAAGGAAGTGTCGAAGCCCAGTAAGCGGCGTGCGAACCGAAAGATCCCAGATGTTTGCAACTCGGTTGGCGTCGCCTGGATGAACGACTTCGAATTATTTCGTGCCATGAATTTCAATACGAACAAATAAAAAAACATGCGGACAGCGGCACGGCCGGATCAACCCGGCTCGCGCTCCGTCTCCCACGGTGGCGGCCGGCGGAGGATCTCGACCATCGCCTCGACCGGTGTAGCCGGTGCGGACAACACCGCCATGAAGGCGGCGAAGCCGTCCTCGCTCATCCGCACCAGCCCGGTTTCCATCAGCGCCTCTTCGGCGGCCCGTACCGCCGCCTCGCGGACGAAATCGGTCCGCGAGCGTCCCCGTAACCGCGCCGCCCGATCGATGATCGCCAGATCGGCTTCGGGGAGCCGCATCGACAGCGGATGGTCCTTGCGCTGGGTTTGGGTGGCCATGGTCGTGTCTCCCGATGTGCCAGCCCCTTAAAATGCTCCGCCGTAGCTCATTTTACAACACATCGAGACATCGGCCGGATTTCCCACCCATCAATGGGATCCAAGGGCCTTGCGGCCCTTGGCGGGTGTGGGCAGAGCCCACGCTTTCCCTAAAAATCCCCCCTCAATATAGATGCTGCCCCCCGGTAACGAACACCTCGCTGCCGGTGACGTAGGCGAAATCCTCGCCGCAGAGGCGGAACACGGTGCCGGCGACGTCCTCGGCCGAGCCCATCCGTTCGAGCGGGATGCGGGGCACCAGGGCCTCGTATTCGGGCGAGATCATTTCGGTGCGGATTTCGCCGGGGGCGACGGCGTTGACGCGGATGCCGAGCTGGGCCAGCTCGGCGGCCATTTCGCGGGTCAAACCGGACAAGGCGGCCTTGGAGGTCGAGTAGGCCGAGCCGGCGAAGGGGTGGACGTAATGGCCGGCGATCGAGGTGATGTTGACGATCGCCCCCTGACCCCGGTGCAGCGCGCTGGCGAAGCCACGGGAAAGGCGCAGCGGGGCGAAGAAGTTCAGTTCGAACACCTCTTTCCACCCGGCGATCGGCCCGTTGAGCACGCCGAGCCGTTCCTTGTAGGGGGTCTTGGGGCTGACCCCGGCATTGTTGACCAGGGCGTGCAGCGGGGCGGTGCCGAGCAGGGCGTTGACCTTGGCGACGAAGGCGTCGGCCCCGGCCGGGTCGGCGAGGTCGGCGACGAAGTGGCAGATCCAGTTGGGATCGATCCCGCAGGCGTCGGGGACATCGGCGCGGGCGCAGGTGATCACCCGCCAGCCCTCGGCGAGGAACCGCCGGGCGATGGCATGGCCGATCCCCCGGCTGGCTCCGGTGACCACGACGCTGCGGGTCGGGCTCATCGCGGCGCGGCTCCGACCGGGGCGACCGGCAACGCGCGCAGGGTGGCGGCACCGTCGCCGGGGCGGGGCAGGGCGGTCAGCGCCGGCAGCAGCGGTTCAAGCAGGCTGGCGGCGCGGGTCAGCACCCGCCGCTCCGCCACGCTGCCGCTGCCGAGGGCCTCGGCCAGCACCTCCCACGGCTTGCGCGGGGCGGGGTATTCGACCAGATCGATCGGTTCGCCGGGGGCGAGGCCGGTCAGTTCGCGCACCGCCGCGAGCGATTCGACCCAGCCGCCGAGGCCATCGACCAGACCGTTGCCGCGCGCGTCGGCGCCGCTCCAGATCCGGCCGCGCGCGAGCTGGTCGATGCGGTCGGACGGGATGTGGCGCCCTTCGACCGCCTTGCCGGTGAAGTCGGCGTAGATCGCGTCGAGCTGGGTGTTGATGCGGGTCTGGGCCTCGGGCGAGAAGGGCTGGTTCATGCTCCACATCGCCGCGTTGTCGCCGCGATGCATCTCGTCCCAGCTGATGCCGAGCTTGGGCCACAGATCGGTCAGCACCGCCTTGCCGGTGAACACCCCGATCGAGCCGGTCAGGGTGCCGGGCTGGGCCAGGACGCGATCGGCGCCCATCGCCACGAAATAGCCGCCCGAGGCGGCGACGTTGCCCATCGACACCACCACCTTCTTGCCGGCGGCGCGGGCGCGGGCGACCTCGTGCCAGATGGTGTCGGAGGCGGTGTAGGAGCCGCCGGGGCTATCGACCCGGAACAGGATCGCCTTGATGTCGTCGTCCTCGGTGGCGTCGCGGAAGGCCTGGGCGATGGTGGCGGCGCCGAAGCCGCCATCCTCGTCGAGGCCGGGGCGGGATTCGCCGCGATGGATCGCCCCCAGACCCTCGATCAGCGCCACCTTGGTGCCGCCGGGGGCGGGCAGGGCGGCGAAGTAATCGCCGAGATCGACCGGCTCGGCGGCATCGTCGCCCTTGCCGGCGACCGCCTCCCACGCCTGATCGCGATAGCCGATCTGATCGACCAGCCCGGCGGTCTTCGCCTCGGCCGGCAGGAACGGCCCGGCGCCGAGCAGAGCCTGGACCTTGTCGGCCGGCAGCTTGCGGCTGGAGGCGATGCCGGCGACGATCTGGCCGGTCCAGGAATCGAGCAGCCGGCCCAGCGTCTCGCGGTGGGCGTCGCTGAAGCCGGACTGGGTGAAGGTCTCGATCGCCGATTTGTATTCGTGGCGGGCGAAGAATTGCGGCTTGATCCCGAGCAAATCGAGGGTGCCCTTGACGAACGGGCTTTCCGCCATCAGCCCGGTCAGGCCGACATCGCCCGAGGGCTGGAGCCAGAGCTGCGAGAAGGACGAGGCGAGGTAATAATCAAGCGTGCCGGCGCCACCATCGCCGATGGTCTCGGCGAACAGCACCGCCGGCTTGCCGGCGGCGCGGAAGCGGGCGATGGCGTCGCGCAGGTCCTGGGCGTCGGCCAGCCCGAGCGGGGTGTGGCCGAGGGTGGCGAACAGCCCGACCACCCGCGCATCGGCGGCGGCGGCATCGATCCCGGCCAGCACCTCGCGCAGGACGTAGCTCTTTTCGCCCGACAGCGCCGCCATCGGGTCGCCGTCGGGGGCGGCGCGGAAGCTCGATTCGAGATCAAGCGTCACCACCCCGCGCGCCGGCACGGCATGGCCGCCGCCGGGGCCGGCCAGCCGGTAGAGAACGAAGCCGCCGAGTCCGACCGACAGCAGCGACAGCAAGCCGGTGAGGGCCAACATCACGACGAGGAAACGACCCAGGCGACGCATGCTTTCTCCTTCAGGCAGGCCGGTCGGCGCGGCCGGCGAGGCGACTTTACCCCAAACCGGGCGTTTGCCGCAGGGCAAAACGCGCCGCAAGGGCGCCGGGTGAAAGCCGGGTGTACAGACCGGTGGAAATCCCCTACAGTCCGCCCCGACCATGCGTATCCGAGCCGCCCTCGTGACGGCGCTGCTGTGGGCGGCGCCCGCTTCCGCCGCCTTCGCCCAGACGCTGTTGCAGCCGCTGGCGCAGGTCGGCCTGCAACCCTTGTCCGAATCGCCGCCCGCCGACATCGACGCCCTGCTGCGGGCGCAATGGCCGGGCTATTATCGCGGCGGCGGCGATCCCAGCTTCACTCCGGCCCAGGTGCGGGTGGGGCGGATCGACCTCGACGGCGACGGGGTGGCCGAGCTGCTGGTGCTGCTGGAGGCGCCCGACTGGCACAGCCTCGATGGCGGGCCGCTGCTGGTGGCGCGCTGGGACGGCAAGGCGTGGCAGCCGGTCGGCTGGGCCTATGGCGACGCCGACGGGGTCTATGCCACCGCCGAGCGGCTGGGCGGCTGGGCCTCGATCGACACCGGCTCGTTCTGGCTGCGCTGGGACGGCCGGGCCTATCGCGCCGAGGCGGCGACCCCGCCCGAGCCGGCGCCGTCCGACCCCGCCGCGGCCGAGGCCGCCCCGCGCTGAGTTCGCCCTGCGCTGAGTCCGCCCCGCGCTGAGTCTGGCCGTTCCGGCGGCAAGGCGGCGATGAAACCCCGCCTTGTGTCGGCTTTGGCATGGGAAACCTCCGATAGAGCTTGTATTCCTTTCGCCCCTGTTCCATCCTTTGGCGATCCATCCGCCCGGCGGAGCAGGCCCGGTTCGCCAGCCCCGGCGGGCTGCCGTGGCCGAGGCACCGGTTGGGCGGTCGCTTCCCCGCACCGCGCCCCTGCGGGTCGCCTGCGCCTTGACTTGGAGGGCTTCATGTCGACTGGCACCGTCAAATGGTTCAATAGCACCAAGGGTTACGGCTTCATCCAGCCCGACGACGGCGCCGCCGACGTCTTCGTCCACATCTCGGCGGTCGAACGCGCCGGGCTCGCCACCCTCAAGGAAGGTCAGAAGCTGAGCTTCGACACCGAACGCGACCCGCGCAAGGGCAAGAACGCGGCGGTCAACCTCAAGCCGGTCTAATCCGGCTCGGGTCCGCTCACTCCCGAGATCAGTTCGGTCCGGTACAAGGCGGCGAGATCGATCTCGCCGCCGCCCACCGGCACGAGTCCGGCCAGCACGGCGCGTAACCGCCGTTCCTGCTCGCGCCGGATCGTCTCGGCCTCGGCCACGCCGATTGCGGTGAAGCGCAAGGCGGTGCCCGGCAGTGCTCGCCCCAGCCGGGGCAGGTCGGCCGAGATCGCGGTGGCGATCTTGGCATAGCCGCCGGTGGTCTGATGTTCGGCCAGCAGCAGGATCGGCTGACCGTCGCCCGGCACCTGGACGCAGCCGGCCACCAGCCCGTCGGACGGGATGTCGGCCCCGGCGCGATGCGCCAGCGGCGGCCCCTCCAGCCGCATGCCCATCCGGTCGGAGCGTAGCCCGATCCGGTAGGGCTCCCTCATCAATCGCGCCCAGGCCTCGTCGGTGAAGGCGTCGCGCTGCGGCCCCGCCACCAGCCGGATCGGACCCGCGCCATAGGGCAGCGGGGCGGCGGCGGCGTGTTCCGGCCCCGGCCCGGCCCGGTCGCGGCAGAGCGGCAGCGGCCCCGGCCCCAGCGGCCCGCCGCCGAGCGGGCCCAGCCCGGCGGCAAGGTGGGTGGCGTGGCTGCCCAGCAGCGGCGCCACCGCGAACCCGCCCGCGACCGCCAGATAGGCCACCGCCGCCCCCTCGATCGGGCCGATGTCGAGGATCTCGTCGCGCTCCAACCGCCACGAGCGGTCGGGCGCCAGCCGCCGGGTGGCGCCGTCGCGGCCGATCCGCTCGATCCGCGCCGGCCCGGCCACCGCGAACCGCACCGAGTCCGCCGCCACCCGCAGCCGGGGACCGGACAGGGTCAGCTCCAGCGCCGCCATGTCGGGCGGATTGCCGGCCAGGGCGTTGGCCAGCGCCAGCCCGAGCCGGTCGAGCGCCCCGGCCACCGGCACCCCCAGCGCGCGCAGGCCGATCCGGCCCAGGTCCTGCAAACTGCTGCGCGGCCCCGGCCGCAGCACCTCCAGCGCCGGCCCGCTCATGGCTTCGCCCCTTCGGCGGCGAGGCGGGTGAAGGCGGCGGCGTTGATCCGCTCGAACCGGACCTGATCGCCGGCGGCGAACGGGGTGGGCGGGCTGGCCTGGGGATCGAACAGCACCAGCGGGCAGCGGCCGAGCAGATGCCAGCCGCCCGGGCTGGCGGCGGGATAGACCGCCGCCCGCGCCCCGGCGATCGCCACCGACCCGGCCGGGACGCGCGGGCGCGGGCTGGCGCGGCGGGGCCGATGCAGCGCCGGATCGAGCCCGTCGAGATAGGCGAAGCCGGGCAGGAAGCCCAGCATCGCCACCCGCAGCGGGCTGGCGCACAGGCGGTCGAGCACGCCGTCGCCGGACAGGCCGGTGGCGGCGGCGATCTCGGCGAGGTCGGGGGCGAAATCGCCCTCGGCGCAGACCGGCAGCACCCAGCGGCGCGGCGGCGGCGGCGGTTCCGTCGCCGCCTGGGTCGCCCGCGCCAGCACCGCCGGCTCCAGTTCGGCCCGCGTGGTCGTCAGCGGGTCGTAGATCACCAGCAGGGCGCGCGGGGTCGGCACCAGCTCGACCAGCCCGGGCAGGCCGGCTGGGCCCAGGAGCGCCGCCAGCGCGGCGGCGGCGCCGTCCTCGGCGAATTCGAGCGAAAAGGCGGTGTCGCCCAGGCTGTGGACGTGAACGGGCTGCATTTCCAGGGGCCGTGCGGCGGGGGAGGAACCATCCTAGGCCGTCCTCGCCTGCGCGCCTACCGGTGATGTTGCGCGGGCTCTGCCCGCGACCCGCCGGGGCGATGCCCCGGACCCCCTTTTTTTCATCAATGAAAACAAGGGAGGTTTGGAGGCTTGGCCTCCAAGCGGGGTGCGGGGCGGCAGCCCCGCCGGAATCGACCCCCGCCGCGTTTTGACTCTTTCCGCCGGCTGCCGCGCCGGTTTACCCTGCCGCGTCCGTTTCATCGCGATGGGACGGCACGCCATCGGGAGTTTGTCGCATGCGTTGGATGTTGGCCGTGTTCGCCGCCGTCACCCTGGCCGTTGCCGCGCCGCCGGGCCGCGCGCAAGGGGTGGCCGAGCCGGAAGAGGCGGTCGATTCCGCCGGCGAGCCGGTCGATCTGCCGCCGCCGCCGGTCCCCCACGTCCCGGCGCCGCCGGTCGCCGCCCCGGTGCCGGCCGCCCCGGTCCTGCCGACGCCGCCCGTCCCGGTGCGGAATCCGGTGCCGCCTCCCGCGTCCGCTCCGGTGGCGGCGCCCGCGCCCGTGCCGTCGCCCGCTCCGACCCCGACTCCGGCGCCGGGCCCGATTCCGGCCCCGAACCCGGCCGCCGCGCCGGCGCCCGCGCCCGCGCCGGTGCC
>NZ_JBHUIY010000062.1:0-10591 GCF_042683125.1 Phaeospirillum tilakii | reverse complement strand
TCTCGGGCGGGTAGACGTGCGACAGCCAGTAATTGGCCACCACCTTGCCCGAGACGTTGAGGATCAGGCCGCCGAGCGAATAGCCCTGGTTGGCGTTGGCGTTGACCCGCCAGTCGGCGCGGTCGAGATATTCGTTGATCGAGGATTCGACATCGACCACCGTCTTCTTGTCGCGGCGCAGGCGGGCGCGCTGCTCGCGATAGACGATGTAGGCCCGCGCGGTGGCGAAATGGTTGGCCGAGATCAGCACCTGCTCGACCACGTCCTGCACCTGCTCGATATGGGGGGTGGCGCCGTGGAAGCGGTGGGCCAGCACCTTGACCGCCTGGATCGTCAGCAACTGGGCCTCGTCGCCGTCCAGTTCGCCGGCGGCCTTGCCGGCGCGCAGGATCGCCGAGCGGATCTTGTCGCCATCGAACGGAACGGTGAGGCCACTTCGCTTCAGAATTGACAGAGGGGGAGGGAAGGCGGTGGGCACCCGAGTCTCCTGTTTTGCGGCGGTGGGAGCAAGGACAGGGGCACGGATTGGGGACGAGCGGATGAGCATCGCCACCGGATCTGCCACCCTCCGGGACACCCCGCCCGCAGACAATCTTCAACGCTGCGGCAGGTCTCCTGGCTCGCGGATCATCGCGTTCTTTCCGGCCTTCCCGGGAAAACCCAGTGGCGTTGACGGAGAGCGCTCACCGCTGACAGTTGCGGGGGCAGCGCCGGTTTCACACCGGCTTCCCTCTTAGCTTCGGGCCGGGGCCGCGAAGAACCGTAGCGCGACATCTTGTATCATGGTCGCGATTTTTTGTCATCTAATAGATTTTGTCTCGGTTCGAATGGCACTGCCGTTCCCGACACGGCGTAAGGCGGCTAGCGGGCGGGATAGGGATCGAACGCACTGTGGTGCTCGTCGATCCGCACCGCGCGGCCGAGCGGCGGGAAGGCGCGCTGGGGGCAGGACGGGCGGTCGCACACCTTGCAGCCGGCACCGATCGGCATCGCCGCCTCGGGGTGGGCCAGATCGAGACCGCGTGCATAGACCAGCTTGCCGGCGTGACGCAGGTCGCAGCCGAGACCGATGGCAAAGGTCTTGCCTGGGGTGCCATAGCCGCTGCGGCTGTGATCGACGGTGCGGGCGATCCATAGATAGGTGCGGCCGTCGGGCATCGCCGCCATCTGGGTGACGATCCGGCCGGGATGGGCGAAGGCCTCGTAGACATTCCACAGCGGGCAGGTGCCGCCGACCCGTGAGAAGTGGAAATCGGTCGCCGACTGGCGTTTCGAGATGTTGCCGGCGCGATCGACCCGAACGAAGAAGAACGGCACCCCGCGCGCCTCGGCCCGTTGCAGGGTGGACAGGCGGTGACACACCGTCTCGAACCCAACTCCGAAGCGCAGGCCGAGCAGATCGATGTCGTAGGAGAGCGTTTCCGTGGCGGCGAGGAAAGGGGTGTAGGGCAGCAACACCGCGCCGGCGAAATAATTCGCCAGACCGATCCGGGCCAGGGCGCGGGACTCCGGGCCTGGGAGCTGTGGGCATTCGATGAGCCGGTCGATCAAGGCGGCCTGATCGAGGAAGGCCAACTGGGTTGCCAACTGAAAGGCGCGCTGGCCCGAGGATAGGGCGCGGGACAGGCTCAGCACATGGCGCTCCGCGTCGTAGCTACGGTTGAGACTGGTCCCGTCCGTCTCGGCCCAGGTCGTGGTGACGCCGTAGCGGCTGCGCAACAGCTGCTCCAGCCCGGATTCCATCGCTCCTGGGGTCAACCCCTCGCGGGCAACCAGCCGTTCCGCCGCCTCATCCAGTTCGGCGACGTAATTGTGGCGGTGATAGAAAAAGTCGCGCACCTCCTCATAGGGCATCGGTCGCCGTGTCGGCGCCGCGCCGCCGGGTATGCCGGGTGGCGCGGCCAGCGCCGCCAGTCGTTCTTCCGCCGCCTGGGACCGTCGGTGCAACGCCACCAGGGCGCGGCCGATGCGTGGCATGTTGGTGGCCAGGCTTTTGATGTCACCGAGCGGAATCGCCTCCTCGCCGCCATTTTCTCCCAGGACCTCGCGCAGATCGGCCACCAGCCGGGCCTGCTCCTCTTCGGTGAACACCTGTAGCTCGACGCCGAGGGTGGCGTTGATTCGCGCCAGCACCGTCGTCGTCAATGGCCGCTGGTTGTGTTCGATCTGGTTGAGGTAGCTGGCTGACAGGCCAAGTCTGCGGGCCAGTTCCGCTTGATTGAGGCCGAGATCCTCGCGCAGGCGCTGGATGCGGGGGCCAATGAACGCTTTTTTCATTCGAGTCCTTCGCAAAAATTCGCAAAATCGCCCGCCGATGCTTGCAATTATGCGCTTTTTTAGGCGTTTCCATGCCGAAATCTGCGCGTAGGATTGCAAATCATCGCGGTGCCGACAAGGGGCCGCCTTTCAGTCTTCCCCCCTGACGGAGCGGAACCGTGACGGCAGAAAACGAAAGCCGGTTCGTGGAAATGATCTTTCCGGAACAGGCCAATCATTACGGCACGCTGTTCGGCGGCACCGCCCTGGCTCTGATGGGCAAGGCGGCCTTCGTCGCCGCCAGCCGTTTCGTCCGTCATCCGGTGGTGATGGCGGCCTCGGAACGGGTCGACTTTCACGCCCCGGTCCGGGTTGGGCAGATGGTCGAACTGGTGGCCCGGGTCGAGCGCACCGGCCGGACCTCGCTCGGCGTCGCCGTCGAGATGCAGGCCGAATCGCCGGCTGGACCGGAGCGGCGGGTGGCGGTGACCGGGCATTTCGTGATGGTCGCGGTCGATGCCGCCGGCCGTCCGGTGCCGCTTGATTCGTTGCCGTCCGCCGCCGCCTGACCTGTCCCCTCCCAACGATCCGTCCCGCCCCGGCGCGACTCTTCCCGCGAGGATACTTCCGATGCCGCCTGTCTCCCTGACCGCCTCCGACAAGCGCCGTGCCCTTCGCGCCGGCCTTGCTTCGGGCCAGTTGCTGCGTTTCCCCGGCGCCTTTTCCCCGCTGGCGGCGCGACTGATCGAGGACGAGGGCTTCGACGGGGTTTCCCTCTCCGGTGCCGTGCTGTCGGCCGAACTCGGCCTGCCGGATTCCGGCCTCGCCGCCGTCGAGGAGGTGGCCGGGCGCGGCCATCAGATTGCCCGCGCCACCGATCTGCCCAGCCTGATCGACGTCGAGGCCGGTTTCGGCGCGCCAATCAACGCCGCCCGCACCCTGGGCCTGCTGGAGGATCTCGGTTTCGCCGGCTGTTTTATCGCCGATCGGCCCGATCCCGGTTGTGGCGGCCGGTTTGACCAGACCGGGGTGGTGGAAACCGGAGCGATGGCGCGACGGATCGAGGCGGCGGCCTTGGCCCGGCGCGATGCCGGTTTCGTACTGTGTGCCCGTACCGATGCCGGCGCGGGCGGGGGGCTCGACGCGGCGATCGCGCGGGCCAAGGCCTATCGCGACGCCGGGGCCGACCTGATCTTCGCCGAGGCGGTGGCCGACGAACGCGGGTTCGAGGCGTTCCGCCGCGCCCTGCCCGATACGCCGTTGCTGGCCAGCATGGCCGAATTCGCTCCCGCGAAGCTGCTGACCGCCCGGACCCTGCGCAATCTCGGCATCAACATGGTGATCTATCCGGCCACCCTGCTGCGGCTGGCGATGGCCTCGGCCGAGGTCGGGCTGAAGACGATCCAGATTGAGGGCAGTCAGGCCAGCGTCATCGAGCGGATGCTGCCGCGCACCCGTCTGCACGATCTGCTGTGCCCCCGGGATGACCGCCGGTTCGATGCCGGAACCGTCGTGTCCCCCCTCTGACTTCGCTTGTGGGCCCCTGTCGATGATCGGGTGGCCGCCTTCCGTCAAACAAGACCATTTAACCAGGGGCGGGCCGGGGTGATCGAAGACAGCGAGGAGGGGACCTGTCGGGGCCACGCGGTGACGGAACTGGCCGTCGGATGCCGTTTCGAAGCGGTCGCCCACCTGATCTGGTTTGGGGCTCTGCCTGACGCCGACCAGGACCGTCGCTTCATGGCCGAGGAACGGGCACGGCGCCAATTGGGGCGGGGATTGCTGGCGCGGCTGCGCCGGTTGCCCGATTCGTGTTCCCCGATCGAGGTGGTAGCCGCCGCGATCAACGCTCTCTGCCTGGTGGAGGCGGCGGGCGACGACCATGCCCATCTGGACATTGCGCTGTCGCTGCTGGCCCAACTGCCGACCGTGGTGGCGTTCGATCATCGCCGCCGCCGTGGCCTCGGCCGCCTGCCCTCCAATCCGGCGCTGGGGCTGGTCGAGAATTTCCTGTGGATGTGCTTCGGCGTTCGTCCGCCGGCCGTGATCGCCCGTTGCCTCGAATGTGGGCTGATCCTGTCCGCCTGCGCGGAGCGGCCCCCCTCCCAGCCGGACCGTGCCGGACCGGCGGCGGCGCTGGCCGCGCTGGCGCACGGGGCGGCCGATGGCGGCGCCGAGGCGGTGATGCGGATGATGCTGGAAATCGGCGATCCGGCCCGCGCCGCCGATTGGCTGCGCGCCGCGCTGGCGGCGGGGCGTCCGTTGCCGGGATTCGCCCCCGACATCGTGACGGGCGGCGAGGACCGGCTTTCCCCGCTGAAACGGGCGTTGCGCGCGGTCGCCGCCCTGCGCCAGGACCGCCGATGGCTCGACTTGGCGGAGGCGTTGGCGCGGACCATGCGGGACGAGACCGGGCGTCTCCCCACCCCGGCCCTGTTCACCGCGCCCGCCGGCTACCTGATCGGCTTTGACCTCCCGCTGTTGGCGTCGATTGAGGCGATTGGCCGCATTCCCGCCTCGACCGCGCCCCTGGCCGCTCAATCGCACGGCGATGCCGCGCCGATTCCTCCCCCGTCCGGCCGGTGGTCGGCGCGGGGCGGTGTGCTTTCCGCCGTGACGCGGTGGGGGGATTAACGGGGATGGTTTCCCCGGTCCCGGTGCGGCCAACCCGGTCCGGGGCCGGTCTTCCCGTCGCCCGTCGCGTTCCTCTCTGGCGGCGGGAAGGCCGGACCTGTCGCGGGCGGGATCATTTTTGTTCCGGAAAGGATGTCATGTTTCTCTCTCACTGGTTTCCCCTGGCGATTGCCGAACGTCGGCTGCGTCATGTCTTCATTCACGATCTGGAACTGGAGGCCTGCATCGGCGTGCTGGCCGAGGAAAAGCAGCGGCGCCAGCCGGTGCGGATCAGCCTGGATCTCGCCGTCTGTGTCCCGGTGGACGATTTGCGCGACGATCTGGCCAATGTGGTCTGTTACGAGCAGATGGCCCAGCGGATCCGCGCCATCGTCGAGGCCGGTCACCTGCATCTGGTCGAGACCCTGGCCGACAGGATCGCGGAAATGAGCCTGGAGGATCCCCGGGTCCGGCGGGTCCGGGTCCGGGTGGAAAAGCCCCACGCCCTCGCCGGCGCCGCCAGCGCCGGGGTTGAGATCGAACGCGTGGCCTGACTCGGCCACGTTCCCTTCCCGTCAAGGACAAGGTTGATGAAACGGTTGACTCGGCATCTTTATTTCTGGGTTTTGATTGCGATCATCTCTGGTGGGACTCTAGGTTATTTCGATCCGCAACTGGGGGTGAACCTGAAGCCGCTGGGCGACGGCTTCATCGCCCTGATCAAGATGCTGATCAGCCCGGTGATCTTCTGCACCGTGGTGCTGGGCATCGCCGGGGCCGGCGACATGAAGAAGGTCGGCCGGGTCGGTGGCAAGGCGCTGCTCTATTTCGAGCTGGTCTCGACCCTGGCCCTGATCATCGGTCTGGTGGTGATGTGGATCATCCGCCCCGGTGACGGCTTCCACGCCGATCCCAGCCAGCTCGACGCCAAGGCGGTGGCGAAATACGCCAAGCTGGCCGAGGAACAGAGCACGGTCGATTTCATCCTGCACATCATCCCGAAGACGCTGTTTGATGCCTTCACCGCCGGGGGCGACCTGCTCCAGGTGCTGCTGGTGGCGATCCTGTTCGGCTACGCCATGAGCCGGATGGGCGAGAAGGGCGCCGGGGTCCATCGCTTCATCGAGGAATGCTCGCACATCTTCTTCGCGATGATGAACGCGATCATGAAGCTGGCCCCGCTGGGGGCCGGCGGGGCGATGGCCTTCACCATCGGCAAGTACGGCATCGCCGCGCTGAAGCCGCTGGCGGCGCTGATGGGCAGCTTCTACCTGACCTGCTTCCTGTTCATCGTGATCGTGCTTGGGCTGATCGCGCGCGCCACCGGGTTCTCGATCTTCAAGTTCATCGCCTACATCAAGGAGGAACTGCTGACGGTGCTCGGCACTTCCTCGTCGGAATCCGCCCTGGTGCCGCTGATGGCCAAGTTGGAGCGACTCGGCTGCTCTAAGTCGGTGGTCGGCCTGGTGGTGCCCTCGGGCTATTCGTTCAATCTCGATGGCACCAACATCTACCTGACCATGGCGGCGTTGTTCGTCGCCCAGGCGCTCGACATCAACCTGACCCTTGGCCAGGAGGCGACCCTGCTCGGCGTGGCGATCCTGACCTCGAAGGGGGCGTCGGGGGTCACCGGAGCCGGCTTCATCACCCTGGCGGCGACGCTGGCAGTGGTGCCGAGCGTACCGGTGGCCGGGCTGGCCCTGATTCTCGGCATCGACCGCTTCATGTCCGAGGCCCGGGCCTTGACCAACTTCATTGGCAACGGCGTAGCCACCCTGGTGGTGTCGAAATGGGAAAAAGAACTCGACACGGCCCGGATGAAACAGGCCCTGGGCTGAGTCGCCCCCAGTTCGTCCCTCGTCCCGTCCATCGCTCTCATCGCGGAGGTTCGCGTCATGCCCCAGGAAACCCGGCTGATCGATCTGGTCTTTCCCGGCGAAACCAATCACCACGGCACCCTGTTCGGGGGCGCGGCTTTGGCCTACATGGACAAGCTGGCCTATATCGTCGCGGCGCGGCATGCCCTGACCGATTTCGTCACCGCCTCGTGCGATCAGATCGACTTCGCGGTACCGGCCCATCTCGGCGAGATCGTCGAGGTGACCGGCCGGGTGGTGCGTACCGGGCGTCGTTCTCTGACGGTGGAAACCGATCTGGAGGCGGAAAGCCTGCACACCGGCCAGCGCCGCCTGTGCAGTCGGGGCCGGTTCCATCTCGTCACCGCCGATCCGGCCGCCCGGGTTCCACCCCTGCCGGCGGCTGACCCGGCCGGGGCGACCGACTCGCCGCCGCCGCTGCGGATGGTTGAACTGGTCTTTCCCGACCAATGCAGCCATCGCCATGTGCTGTTCGGCGGCTATGCCCAGGCGGTGATGGGCAAGGCGGCGTTCGTCGCCGCGACCCGGTTCTGCGGCAAGACGGTGGTGATGGCGGCGTCGCGGGGGATGGACTTCATCGCCCCGGTCCGGGTCGGCGAGATCATGGAGGTGACCGCCGGGGTCGGCACGGTGGGGACCTCGTCGATGGTGGTCGATGTGGTGGCGACCGGCGAAAACCTCCAGACCGGCCAGCGCTGGCCCGCCGCGCGCGGCAGCTACACCATGGTCGCCATCGACGATGACAGCGGCCGTCCCCGTTCGGCGCGGAGGGACGACAACGAACGTCAGTCCTGACCGGCCCGGGGCTGGTCAGGTCGGGGTGCTGCGTCGTGACGGTGGGCAGCCGCAGTAATCCTGCTGATAGAGCCCCTCGCGCCGGGCGACCTCGACCATCCGGGCGGTGCCGCCGTTTTTTCGCCAATTGTAATCCCAATAGGTCAGGCCGGGGTGGCGGGCGGCGACGCGATGGCCGCAGGCATTGACCTGGGCCATGTCCTTCCAGCGTGAAATGCCGAGCGAACTGGTGAACACGGCGAAGCCGTGGTCGAGAGCGTGGCGGGCGGTCCGTTCCAGCCGCAGGTCGAAACAGATCTCGCAGCGCCGCCCCCGTTCCGGCTCCTGCTCCAATCCCCGGGTGTGGGCCTGCCACCGGTCGGGGTCATAATCGGCATCGACGAAGGCGGCCCCGTTTCGCCGGACCAGCCGGATCACCTCGGCCTTGCGCCGATCATATTCCTCACGCGGCTGGATGTTGGGGTTATAGAAGAAAACGGTGAGGGAGAGGCCCGAGGCGAGGATCGCCTCGATGACTTCGCCGCAGCACGGCGCGCAGCAGGCCAGCAACAGCACCCGGCCATCCCCGGGCGGCAGGGGCAGGGGGGCACGGGGCGTCATCGGGTCGGCTCCGCCTGGGCGTCGCGGTGGTCGCGGGCCATCTCGACGAAGGCCCGCAGGTAATCGAGGTCGCGGTCGGCGTCGCGGCAGCCGAGGAAGATCTGTTTGGCGACGCCGTCCCGGCCCAGCCGCACCGGGCTGACCCCGAATTTGGCGCCGTATTCCTCGACCATCCAGCGGGGCAGGGCGGCGACGCCCCGGCCGTGCGCCACCATCAGCAGCATGATGTCGGTGGTTTCGATCGGCTTGTGCAGCTTGGGACGGATCCCGGCCGGCATCAGGAACCGGGTGTAGATGTCGAGCCGGTCGATCTCGACCGGATAGGTGATCAGGGTTTCGTCGGCGATCTGGTCCGGTTCGACGAACGCGGCGGTGCGCAGCGGATGGTGCGGCCCGACCACCAGCACCTGTTCGTAATCGAATACCGGCTCGAAGCACAGCCCGGGGCGGAACAGCGGATCCGGGGTCACCAGCAGGTCGATTTCATAACCGAACAGCGCGCCGATGCCGCCGAACTGGAATTTCTGCCGCACGTCCACCTCGACCCTCGGCCAGGCATCGAGGTAGGGCGCGACGATCTTCAGCAGCCACTGATAACAGGGATGGCATTCCATCCCGATCCGCAGCTTGCCCCGTTCCCCCTCGGCGAACTGGCGCAGCCGTTCCTCGGCATGGTCGAGCTGCGGCAGCAGACGGTTGGCGACCGCCAGCAGCCATTCGCCCGCTTGGGTCGGGTGGAGGCGGCGGCCTTCCCGCCGCCAGATCTCGACCCCCAACTGATCCTCCAGCTTGCGGATGGTGTGGCTCAGCGCCGACTGGGTCAGGTTGAGCCGCGCCGCCGCCGCCGTCAGCGAGCCGTGGCGATCGACCTCGCGGACGATGGTCAGGTGAATCCGTTCGAGCAGGGCCATCGGGGAAACTCTTGCGCTGTGTGCGGGGCTGCCGCCCCACGCCCCGCCCGGGGCGATGCCCCGGACCCCCTTCTTTTTCAAACAAAGGGGAGGTCCGGAGGCGCCAGCCTCCGGGCGGGGCCGGGGCGGCAGCCCCGTACATGATTCAAATTCATGGATGAATGAATTCATACCATTTTTTTTCGTGGGAAGAACCCCCTAGCCTCCGCCTCGATCCTGTTTTGAAGGCGAGACCCATGGCAACCACCCACTCTCTTGGTTTTCCCCGTATCGGCGCCAAACGTGAACTGAAGCTGGCGCAGGAGGCCTATTGGCAGGGGCTTTCCGCGCGCGACGCGCTGATCGCGACCGGTGTCGCATTGCGGGCGGCGCATTGGCGGGCCCAGGCCGGGCTTGATCTGGTTCCGGTCGGCGATTTCTCGTTCTACGACCAGATGCTCGACATGAGCTTCACCCTCGGCAATCTGCCCGAGCGGGTGCGCGGTTTCGGCGGTGACGCTCTCGACACTTACTTCCGGGTGGCGCGGGGGCGCTCGGCCCCGGGGACGGACGGCCACGGCGAAGCCTGCTGCGGTGGGATTGCCGCCGGGGAAATGACCAAGTGGTTCGACACCAACTATCACTACATCGTGCCGGAATTCGACGCCAAAACCGAATTCCGTCTCGATCCGTCCCGCCTGCGGACCCAGTTCGCCGAGGCCCGGGCGCTAGGGGTGACGGCCAAGCCGGTGATCATTGGTCCGGTGACCTATCTTGCCCTCGGCAAGGCCAAGGACGGCTCCGACAAACTGGCGTTGCTGCCGCGCCTGCTTCTGGCCTATGTCGAGCTGCTGGCGGCGCTGGCCGCCGCTGGGGCCGAGTGGGTCCAAATCGACGAGCCGATCCTGGTGACCGAGCTGGCCCCCGGTTGGCGCGAGGCCTTCGTGCGCGCTTATGCCGCCCTGGGGACCGGCAAGGTCAAGCTGCTGCTCGCCACCTATTTCGGCGCGCTGAAGGAGAACCTGCCGCTGGCTTGCGCCCTGCCGGTGCAGGGGATCCACCTCGACGCCGTCAACGCCCGCGACGAGGTGGCGGCGCTGATCGCCGCCAGCCCGGCCGACCGGGTGGTGTCGCTCGGCATCGTCAACGGCCGCAACATCTGGAAGACCGATCTTGAGGCGGTGCTGGACTGGCTCGAGCCGGTGGCGCGGACGCTGGGCGAGCGGCTGTGGCTGGCGCCGTCCTGCTCGCTGCTGCATGTGCCGGTCGATCTGGCCAGCGAGACCACGCTCGACCCCGAGCTGCGCTCGTGGCTGGCTTTCGCGGTGCAGAAACTGGAGGAAGTGCGGGTGGTTGCCGCTGCGTTGCGTCAGGGGCGTGCCGCGGTGGCCGCCGATCTCGCCGCCAACCGCGCCGCCATCGCCGCCCGTCGTGCCTCGCCCCGGGTGCACAATCCGGCGGTGCGGGCGGCGGTGGCGTTGATCGCGCCGGCGCTCGGCCAGCGCCACAGTCCGTTTCCGGCGCGGGCCGTGCGGCAGCAGGCCCGGCTCGGTCTGCCGC
>NZ_JBHUIY010000061.1:0-11282 GCF_042683125.1 Phaeospirillum tilakii | reverse complement strand
CCGCCGCCCCGCCGCTGGCCCGCTGGCTCGACCGCGCCCGCCCCGCGCCGGAGGCCGCCGCCCCGCTGCTTCAGCTCAGCCTGCCGCCGCCCGCCCCGGCCGAACCGCCGCCGAATCTCCCCCCGCCGGACCCGCCGCCGCCGGCCGAACCGGTGGCCGCGCCCGCCCCTCCGCCTCCGGACCGCGAAGGAAACCGCCCAGAGTGACGCCCTCCCCCGCCCCCCCCGTTTCGCTTCCGCCCGCGCTGCGGCTGCGGATCAAGGCCCTGCTCGAGTCCGGCCTCAGCCCGGAGGAGGTGGTCGCCCGCCTCGCCGAGCCCGGGCTCGGTCCGGCCGACCCCGCCACCGGCCCCGCCGCCGCCCTCGGCGCGGCGGTCGAGACGGTGGCGACGGAACGCCAGGCCGCCGCCGCGCCGCCGCCGCGCCCCGAGGCGCCCGGGGGCGGAACCGTGTCGCTGCGCAACGACGCCAAGCGGCTGTTGAGCGTGCTGGCCGGCGCGCTCCAGGCGCGCGAGCGCGGCGCCGTGATCGAATTCATCGCCGCCCGGCGCGGCGAGGGCACCTCGACCATCGCCCGCGATTTCGCCCGCGTCGCCGCCCAGAACAGCGACCGCCCGGTGCTGCTGCTCGACCTCGACTGGGTCAATCCCAGCCAGTACGACCATTTCCAGCGCGCCGCCACCGCCGACGGCGCGCCCGGGCCGGCGATCGATCTCGGCTTCGATCCCGCTTTGCTGCTGCGCTACACCGACCGGACCCTGCCCCAGCCGCTGGCCCGCACCGCGGTCACCCTCCACCGCATCGGCGCCACCGCGCTGCACGTCAGCCGGATCGGCCCGGCCGCCCCCGGCGCGGCCCCGTCCGGCGGCGGCCAGGGTTTCCCCGCCTTCTGGGACCGGGTCCGCGCCACCGTCGGCCTGACCGTGATCGACGCCCCCCCGGTGTTCGGCTCGTTCGACGGCCTCGCCGTCAGCACCACCGCCGACAAGGTGGTGGTGGTGATCGAGGCGGAAAGCACCCGCATTCCGATCGCCCAGGAGCTGATCGGCCGGCTCAACGGCCAGGGCGCCGATATCGCCGGGATCGTCTTCAACAAAAGACGCGTCTATATCCCACGGTTTATCTATCGATGGCTGTGATTATCGGGCCGCATCCTCACAGGGCGCCACCAATAATCACATCTCGACACAATAAGAAATAAAAAATAAACCGAAGAACAAACCACGAGCCGGACCAGGACTCGTTTTGCCACCCGCGCGGGCATCCGGCCGCGACGGATCATCATCCCCCGCCTCATCCCGTCACAGCCGGCCCGGCCGGCCGCGCGGGCGCCATCGCCCGGCGCGGCGAAGACCTGGCTAAATTCTACTGAAAGTACAGGCATCTATGCTTTTGTGCCAGATCATCATGACCGAAGGTAACCGTTAATTTCATATAAATTCCGACAAAACTGAGATACCTTCTGAACCTGAGGATGGTCCGGCGCCGCCATCCCGGTTTGGCGCGAATTCGTTGCCGAACCGAAATGAAAACGTTTTTTTACTTAGAGATGCGATCATCGACTCTGGCAGCCTCCCGACATGGCCACGAAAAGATGACCAAGATCAGCGCGATTGAAGTAAAAAAGTTGCAGCAACTTGGCTGGCTGGCAGCCACGTTGATGATGCTGCGGCTGGCGGACCTCGCCATCATCCTGGCCGCCGGTTTTCTCGCCCACTGGTTGCGGTTTGGCGGCGCCGATCCGCTGGCCCAGGAAGAATGGCTGGCGATGTCGTTCGCGACGATGCTGGCGCTGGTGGTGTTCAATCTCGGTCAGGCCTATGCCGCCCGGCTGGCCGGCAGCGTCTGGGCGCTGTCGGCCCGGGCGATCGGCCTTTGGGCGCTGGTGTTCCTGCTGATGGTGGCGACCGGGTTCATGCTGAAGGTCAGCGCCGATTTCTCGCGGATCTGGGCCGGGCTGTGGCTGGGGCTCGCCACCGCCGGTTTCGTCGGCGCGCGGCTGGTGGCGGTCGAACGGGTCCGCCGGGCCCAGCGCGACGGCCGGCTGTCGGCGCGGGTCGCGGTGCTGGGGGCCGAGGCCAATGGCCGCGCCCTCGCCCACCGGCTGCGGAGCGGCGAGGATTCGGTGCGGCTGGCCGGGCTGTATGACGACCGGCGCGACCGCCTCGCCGCCGCCGCCCGGGCCGAGGGGCTCGCCATCACCGGCCGGGTGAGCGACCTGCTGGCGGCGATCCGCGACCAACGGGTCGATTGCGTGGTGATCACCCTGCCCTGGAGCGGCGATCACCGGCTGCATCAGGTGATCGACGCGTTGCAGGGCCTGTCGGTCGAGGTGCAGATCTGCCCCGAGGGGCTCGACGCCCTGACCCGCGATTTCCCGCTGGTGCGCAATCCCAGCGCCGGGCTGCTGGCCGGGCTGCCGATGATCACGGTGATGCACCGCCCGCTCGATGGCTGGAACTGGCTGATCAAGCGGATCGAGGACATCGTGCTGCTGCTGCTGCTGGCGCCGGTGGTGGTGCCGCTGTCGCTGCTGATCGCGCTGGCGATCCGGCTCGACAGCCCCGGGCCGGTGCTGTTCCGCCAGCAGCGCGGCGGCTTCAACGGGCGCGATTTCTGGCTCTACAAGTTCCGCACCATGCGGGTCGAGGATTGCCAGCCGGACGGGGCGACCCAGGCCGCCGCCCGGCGCGATCCCCGGGTGACCCGGGTCGGCCGGCTGCTGCGGCGGGCCAGCCTCGACGAACTGCCGCAATTCCTCAACGTGCTGCGCGGCGAGATGTCGGTGATCGGCCCCCGTCCCCACGCCTTGTCGCACGACCGCCAGTTCGCCAGCGTGATCAGCCGTTATTACGCCCGGCTGCGGGTCCGCCCCGGCATCACCGGCTGGGCCCAGGTCAACGGCCTGCGCGGCAGCATCGAGGAAGACGATCACATCCGCCGCCGGGTCGATCACGATCTGTGGTACATCGAACATTGGTCGATTCTGCTCGACCTGCGCATCCTGCTGGCGACTCCGGTGGTCGGCATGATCCACCGCAACGCCTATTGAGGCCGCGCCATGATCCTCGACGCCCGTGACCTGCCCGCCGGCCAGACCCTCACCGCCGATCTGTGTCTGGTCGGGGCCGGGGCGGTCGGCATCGCGATGGCGCTGGAGCTGGCCGGCTCCGGCCTGTCGGTGATCCTGCTCGAATCCGGTGGGTTCGGGCGCGAGGAGGACAGCCAGGCGCTCTATCGCGGCGCCGTCACCGACCCGGCCCGCCACAGCCCGCTCGACCGCTACCGCGAACGCCGCCTCGGCGGCTCGACCACCACCTGGGGCGGGCGGTCGATGCCGCTCGACCCGATCGATTTCGAGCCCCGCCCGGCCATTCCCCACAGCGGCTGGCCGATCGGCCCGGCCGACCTCGCCCCGTTCTATCCGCGCGCCAACCGGCTGGTCGAGGCCGGCGCCTTCGCCTACACCGCCGAGACCGCGTTCGACCGGACGCTGCGGCCGATGATCCCGGGCTTCGCCAGCCCGCATTTCACCACCAACACCCTCGAACGCTTCAGCTGCCCGACCGATTTCGGCCGCCGCTACCGCCACAAGCTGGAGCAGGCGGCCGATCTGCGGGTGCTGCTGCATGCCAACGTCGTCCACATCGCCCTGTCGGACGGGGGCGAGCGGGTCGAGGCGCTGGAGGTCCGCACCCTGCAAGGCGGTGCCTTCCGCGTCGCCGCCGGCCGCTTCGTCCTCGCCACCGGCGGGCTGGAGACGGTGCGGCTGCTGCTGGCCAGCCACGACCGCGCCCCGGCCGGAATCGGCAACCACCATGATCTGGTCGGGCGGTTCTACATGTGCCATCTCGCCGGCACCATCGGCCGGCTGCGGATCGACGGCCCGCCCTTCTCGGCCTGGAACGGCTACGACATCGCCGACGACGGCACCTATTGCCGGCGGCGGATCGCGCTGCGCCCCGACGTCCAGCGCGAACTCGGCCTCGGCAACGTCATCGCCCGGCTGCACCATCCCCGCATCACCGACCCGAGCCACCGCAACGGCGCGCTGTCGCTGCTCTACCTCGCCCGCGCCTTCATTCCCTACGAATACGGCAAGCGGCTGCATGGCGGCGAGGCGGTCGGGCTGGCCGACCGGCTGCGCCATCTCGGCAACGTCGCGGGCGACCTGCCGGCCACCATCGGCTTCATGCTGCATCTGCTGCGCGACCGCCGGCTGGCCGAGCGCAAGTTCCCCTCGATCGTGATCCGCTCGCGCGCCAACCTGTTCAGCCTCGATTTCCACGCCGAGCAGCAGCCCGATCCGGCCAGCCGGGTGACGCTGGGGCACGAGCGCGACGCACTCGGCCTGCCCCGGCTGGTGGTCGATTGGCGCTATGGCCGGGGCGACGTCGATACCGTCAGCCGCACCCTGGCCCTGTTCGCGGTCGACATCGCCGCGAGCTGCGTCGGCCGGTTCGACTACGACCCCGATCAGGTCGAGAGCGAGATGACCCGCTACGGCGCCTATGGCGGCCATCATATCGGGGTGGCGCGGATGAGCGATTCGCCGCGCCAGGGGGTGGTCGATCGCGACGGCAGGGTGCATGGGATCGCCAACCTCCATCTCGCCGGCAGCGCGGTGTTCCCGACCTCGAGCCAGGCCAACCCGACCCTGACCGCGATCGCGCTGGGGCTGCGGCTGGCCCATCACCTGCGCGACCGCGCCGCCGTCCCGGCCGGCACCACCCCAGCTCCCGCGCCCCCATCTTCCGCGCCCCCGTCTGGAGTCCCGGCATGACCCGTCGCATCCTGGTGCTCGGCGGCACCGGCTTCATCGGCCGCCGGATCGTCGCCGCGCTGGCCGCCAGCGGCTGGGCCGAGCCGGTCGCCGCCAGCCGCCACGGCAGCGGCGGCGGGCTGGCCCTCGACGCCACCCGCCCGGCGGCGCTGGCCGCCGCCCTCGACGGCTGCGACGCGGTGGTCAACGCCATCGCCGCCGCCCCGGCGGCGATGGTGGCGGCGAACGAGGCGCTGGTCGCCACCGCCGCCCAACGCCCGACCCCGCCGCTGCTGGTCCAGTTCAGCTCGATGGCGGTGTATGGCGCGGCGCGGGGCCGGATCGACGAATCCGCCCCGTTCGGCGACCGGCTCGGCCCCTATGCCGCCGCCAAGCGGGCGATCGAGCTGCGCAGCCGGAGCTATCCGCGCGCGGTGATCCTGCGCCCCGGCTGCGTCCATGGCCCGGGCAGCGAACAATGGAGCGGCCGCATCGCCCGCCTGCTGCGGGCCCGGCGCATCGGCGATCTCGGCGCCGGCGGCGACGGCATCGCCAATCTGGTGCTGATCGACGACGTGGTGGCGGCGACGCTGGCGGCGCTGACCCGCCCGGCGGCGGCGGGCGCCACCTTCAATCTGGCGATGGCCGACCCGCCCGACTGGAACGAATATTTCCTGCGCTTCGCCAAGGCGATCGGCGCGGTGCCGCTGGCCCGGCGCTCGGAGCGGCGGCTGCGGCTGGAGACCCGGCTGCTCGCCCCGCCGCTGAAGCTTTTGGAGCGGGCCGCCGCGCGGGCCGGGCGCGATCCGACCCGGCTGCCGCCGCCGATCCCGCCCTCGCTGGCGGCGCTGTGGCGCCAGGAAATCCGGCTTGACTCCGGCGCGGCCGAGCGGACGCTCGGCATCAGCTGGACCGGACTCGACCGGGGCCTCGCCGCCACCGCCGCCTGGCTGGCGGCCGGCGGCGAAGGCTCGAACCACCATCAATGACGACCGACGGGAGACGACGCGGCATGGGGCTGAGGCACGGATGGAAAGGCGCGGCGGGGGCGATGCTGGCGGTGGCGCTGCTGGCGGGGTGCGGCCCGACCCGGGTGACCTCGCCCGAGGCGACCGGGTTCCGCCTGATCGGCGAGCCGCTGCCGCCCTACCGGGTCGGGCCGGGCGACACCCTGGCGGTGGTGCTGCCCTACAATCCTGAACTCAATTTCGAGGCCCAGGTCGGGCCGGACGGCCGCTTCACCCTGCCGGTGGTCGGCGGCATCGACGTCGGCGGCCGCACCGTGGCCGAGATCGAGGCGGCGATCGACCGGATCCTGGTCGAACGCCGGATCGCCCGCGACGCCCAGCCCTCGGTCAGCGTCCGTCATTACGCCCCGGTGATCTATGTCGGCGGCGAGGTCAAGAATCCCGGTGTGGTGCCGCTGCGCGACCGGATGGACCCGCTTCAGGCGGTCAGCGTCGCCGGCGGCATCCTCGAAACCGGACGCGGCGACGAGGTGGTGCTGATCCGGCCCGGGCCGGACGGGCGGCCGCTGGTGCGGCTGATCAATCTCGAGGCCCTGGTCGACAAGGGCGACCGCACCCAGGCGGTGGCGCTGGAGGCGCAGGACACCGTGTTCGTGCCCAAATCCTCGATCGCCGAACTCGACCAGTGGATCGACCAGTACATCAACAAGACCATCCCGTTCAACCGGGGGGTCAATTACACCATCAACAAGAACATGGGCACCTCGGGCCAATGAGGCCGGCGCCCGCGTCCGATCCGGCGGAGGGCGAGGCGGCGCCGCCGGTCCGGCTGCGGACCGGGCGGATGGCGCTGCTGCTGCTGCTGCTGCCGCTGTTCGGCCAGTTCTTTCATTACATGAAGGGGCTGCCGCCGCTGTGGAGCCTGTCGAAGGCCTTTCCGCTGCTGTCGCTGCCGCTGGTGGTCTTCCTGCGGACGGAAGCCCGCCTGCCGATGAGCCGGCAGGTGCTGTTCACCTTCCTGTGGCTGACGGTGGTGCCGAGCTTCGCCGCGATCTTCTATTTCCACCAGGATTTCTTCCTCGGCCTGACCGCCCAGGTCAAGCTGCTGCCGATGCTGTATTTCTTCTCGTTCCTCGGCCTGCTGCTGAAAGTGCGGCCGACGCTGGCGGAGCTGGAGGCCGCCTTCCTGCGCTGCGGGGTGGCGACGCTGGTGCTGCTGGTGCTGCTGTGGGCGCTGGTGCCGCATTCCTGGTACAGCGGCCAGTATGCCTTCGGCTCGTCGCCGCTGTTCTCGGTCGACAGCCGGGGCGAGCGGATCCGCATGCCGATGTTCTTCGCCATCGTCGCCACCCTTTACTGGTACCGCCGCTTCCTGGCCGGCGACGGCTGGCGCTGGCTGGCCGGGATCGCCGCCGGCTTCCTGCTGACCCTGCTGGTGGTCAAGACCCGGGCGATGGTGGTGGGGATGGCCGGGGTGTTCGCGATCAACGCGCTGACCCATGCCAGCCCGCGCCAGCGGCTCGGCCTGATCCTGCTGGTGCCGCTGGCGCTGGCCGGGCTGTTCTCGTTCGGCTATCTCGGCACGATGTTCAGCACCGAATCGAGCAGCGGCTTCGACGTGCGCTGGAAGACCATCGTCAAGGCGGTGTCGTTCCTCGGCCTCGATCCGGTGCGCTGGACCTTCGGGGTCGGCACGATCAGCCCGGTCAGCTCGGACAGCCTGTTCGCCTATTTCGACCATTTCTTCTTCCTGGCCGACATCACCTGGCTCGGCATCCTGTTCGAATACGGGCTGATCGGGGCGGGGCTGCTGGTGCTGTACGAGCTGCGCGGGCTGCTGTTCTATCGCCGGCTCCGCCGGGTCAACGACAGCCTCTTCCTCGCCAGCCTGTTCGACTACATCGTCTATGTGCTGCTGATCTCGAACCTCTACCCGCCCACGCTGTCGCCGGGCGAGACCGCGCTGATCCTGGCGATCTTCGCCTATGTCTGGCGCCTGCACCTCGAGGACCAGGCCCACGCCGACTGGGAGGCCCCCCCGCGATGAATCCCGTCCCGACCGCCCTGCTGCTGGGCGCCCTGCTGCTGGGCGGGGGCGCCGTTGCCGCCGCCGCCGCCGACCCCGCCCCGGTCGCGCTGACAATCGAGGCCGGGGCCGAGGGCCGGCCGATCAGCCCGCTGATCTACGGGGTCGGCTTCGCCCCCACCGCCACCCTGCGCGATCTCAACCTGCCGCTCAACCGCTCGGGCGGCAACAGCGCCTCGCTCTACAATTGGCGGATCAACGCCCGCAATGCCGGCAAGGACTGGTTCTTCGAGAGCCTGCCCTGTTCCGACGACATCTTCGACCAGCATGGCGAGGGCTTCCTCGCCCTGAGCCGGGCCGGCGGGGCCGAGCCGATGCTGACGATCCCGATGATCGGCTGGGTGGCGCGGCTGGATGAGGGGCGCAAGCCGCTGGCCAGCTTCTCGCTCGGCAAATACGGCCTGCAACAGGAGGCCGACCTCGACGGCTTCGCCAGCGCCGGCAACGGCCTGACCCTCGACGGCACCCCGATCCGCGACAACGACCCGACCGACGCCGCCGAGCCGTCCGGCCCCGAGGATCAGGCCGAATGGGTGCGCCGGATCGTCGCCCAGTGGGGCGCCGCCGCCCAGGGCGGGCTGCGCTACTACATCATGGACAACGAGCCGAGCTTCTGGCACGGCATCCACCGCGACGTCCATCCCGAGGGCGCCCATGCCCGCGAGGTGGCCGACCGGGTCAAGACCTACGCGGCGATGGTCAAGGCGATCGACCCCGGCGCCCAGGTGGTGGCGCCGGAGGAATGGGGCTGGGGCGGCTATCTCCACAGCGGCTTCGACCAGCAATATGCCGACAGCCACGGCTTCGACCACGCCCCCGACCGCGCCAACCAGACCGGCGGGATGGATTACCTGCCCTGGCTGCTGAAGGAATGGAAGGCGGCCGGCCACCCGGTCGATGTGGTCAGCGTCCATTACTACCCGCAGGGCGGCGAATATCGCGAGAAGGACGACGACCTGTCGCGCGAGATGCAGCTGCGGCGCAACCGCTCGACCCGCGACCTGTGGGACTGGAGCTACCGCAACCCGACCTGGATCAACGACACGGTGGCGCTGATCCCCCGGCTGCGGCGCTGGGTCGATACCTATTACCACCCGGGCACCCCGATCGCCCTGACCGAATACAATTGGGGCGCCGAGGGGACGATGAACGGCGCCACCGCCCAGGCCGACCTGCTCGGCATCTTCGGCCGCGAGGGACTCGACCTCGCCGCGCGCTGGGCCGCCCCGGCGCCCGGCAGCCCGACCTACCTCGCCTTCAAGCTCTACCGCAATTACGACGGCCACCGCTCGACCTTCGGCGAACGCAGCCTGCCGGTGCGCGGCGGCGACCCCGACGACGTCGCCGGCTTCGCCGCCCGGCGCGAGGGCGACGGCGCCCTGACCGTGATCGCGATCAACAAGCGGCTCGACGCCCCCGCCCCGCTGCTTCTGACCCTGGCCGGCTTCGCCCCCGGCGGCGCGGTCGAGACCTACCGCCTCGCCGCCGGCCGGCTGGAGGCGCTGCCGCCCGCGCGCTATCGCGACGCCGCCCTGGCCGCCGACCTGCCGGCACAGAGCGTCACCCTGTTCGTCTTCCACGGAGCCGCTCCGTGAAACGCGCGGGCGCTGCCCGCGCCCCCTTCTTTCTCAAGAAAAAGGGGGAGGTCCGGAGGCGCCAGCCTCCGGGCGGGGCCGGGGCGGCAGCCCCGCATGGCCTGCTGCGGGCGGCGGTGCCGGCGCTGGGCTCGCGCCTGCTCGACCTGCCCAGCCGCTACGGCTTCCACCTGCTGGTGGCGGCCGGGCTGGGCATGGTCGGCGCCGGCGATTTCTACATCGTGTTCAGCCTGATGGTGGCGCTGGCCGGACTGGGCCGGCTGGGGATCGACCGCGCCCTGACCCGCGAGGTGGCGATCGCCCTGGCGGCGGGGCGGCCCGGCCAGGCCCGCCGCCTGATCCACCACGCCGTCCTGCTGGTCGGCCTGCTGTCGGGCGGCCTGGCCCTGGCGCTGGCGCTGGCGGCCGAACCGCTGGCCCGGCTCGCCCTGCACCGCCCCGATCTGGCCGGACCGCTGGCGCTGGGAGCGCTGGCGATCCTGCCGCAGAACCTCTCCACCGTCGCCGCCGGCGCCCTGGCCGGGCTGCGCCGGATCGGCCTCAGCCAGATGGTCTATTCCTGGCTGTGGCCGGCGCTGTTCTGCGGGGCCGCGCCGCTGCTGGGGCTGGCGGTACCGAACGCGCTCGGGCTGATCGCCGCCTGCTTCACCGTCGCCGCCCTGATCGGCGGCCTGTGCCTGTTCCGCCTGCTGCCGCGCGGCGACACCGGCGCGGCCGAGCCGCCGCCGCCGTTGCTGCGGCCCGGCCTGTCGCTGTTCAGCCTCGAACTGGCCCAGCTGACCCTGGCCACCGCCCCGGCGCTGATCCTCGGGCTGGTCGCCGACAGCGCCGCCGTCGGCGGCTTCGCCCTGGCGTGGCGGATCGCCCTGCTCGCCAACATCGTCATCAGCGGGGTCGCCGCGCTGGCCTCGCCCCGCTTCGCCGCCCTGCACGACCGGGGCGACCGCGCCGGACTGCGCCGCACCGCCGCGCTGGCTGGCGGGCTCGGCTTCGCCCTGGCGCTGCCGGCGCTGGCGCTGATGCTGGCGCTGCCCGGCCCGCTGCTCGGGCTGTTCGGCGCGGGCTTCGAACAGGCGGCCGGGGTGCTGCGCCTGCTGGCGCTCGGCCAGATCGTGGCGGCTTCCTGCACCGCCTTGCCCGAATTGCTGGGAATGACCGGGCAGGAGGCCAGCCTGCGCCGGATCAACGCCGCGGTGATCGTGGCGACGCTGGGCGGAGTGGCGCTGCTGGCGCCGCGCTGGGGGGCGGAAGGCGCGGCGCTGGCCACCGCGCTGGCCCTGGCCGCCGCCGGCGCGGGCGCCGCCGCCGTGGCGTGGCGCCGGCTCGACGTGGCGCCGTGGCGCGACCTGCCGGGAGAGATCCGATGCTGGAAAAAGGGCTGATCCTGCTGCTGGCGCTGGCCCTGCCCGCCGCCGCCTGGGCCGAGGCGCGGCCGCCGCGCTACGACATCAACGGCCTGTGCCGCCGCCTTGCCGCCACCAACGACGGCATCGACACCGAGCGCGAACAGAGCTGCCTGCGCGCCCAGAGCGACGCGCTCGACGCGGTCAAGCGGGTCTGGCTCGACACCCCGGACTACATCCAGCGCGATTGCGACCTGCGGGCGCGCGGCGACGGCGACAAGGATTACGCCCTGCTGCGCAAATGCATCCGCGACCAGCTCAACCAGACCCAGCCCGACCTCGCCCCGCCCGGCGGCCGGTAGCTACCAGCAGCCCGGCACCGCCGCGCGGATCGCCTGGGCCAAGGCGCGCAGATGGCGCTCGACCGGCCAGGCCGCGCCATGGGTGGCGACCAGCACCAGCGCCGCCACCGCCAGCGGCCCGCGCCAGGCCGGCCGGGCCGGCGGCAGGCCGCGCGCCAGCGCGGCGC
>NZ_JBHUIY010000060.1:0-12599 GCF_042683125.1 Phaeospirillum tilakii | reverse complement strand
CGTCTCCACTCGCCCTCCGGGCTCCTTCCGAAGGCCCCGGGCCGCTCTTTTCGTTCTCGTCCATGCTCCACCTCCAAGCGGTTCTCTACCGCTTATCGGGTGTCTCGAGAAACTGTAGACCGGAGGACCATGCTGATCTCGATGCGGTTGGCGACCATGAGGCCGACGAAGTCGCCCGAGGTGACCCGAAGGGCAGCGCGGAGCAGCAAACTGGCTGCCCTGATCGGTGTTGAAGATCTCCGGCTTGCCGTGCTTCGCCAGGGCCTCCTCGACCGCCTCGATGCAGAAATCCGTCGTCATCGTGATCGACAGCCGCCAGGACAGCACCCGGCGGCTGTACCACTCGACCGCGGTGGCGAGGGTGACGAAGCCCCGGGCCATGGGAATGTAGGTGATGTCCATCGCCCATACCTGATTTGGCCGTTCGATCCTCATCTCCCGCAGCAGGTACGGGAAAACTTGGTGCCCCGGCGCCGGCTTCGAGGTGTTCGGCCGGCGGTACAGCGCCTCGATGCCCATGCGGCGCATCAGCCTGATCACCCGGCCGCGCCCGATCTCCACGCCCTCGGCCCGCAGGAAATCACGCAGCATCCGGCTGCCGGCGAACGGATAGTTCAGGTGCAGTTCGTCGAGGCGCCGCATGATCGCCAAATCCGCCGCCGACACCGGACGCGGCCGGTAGTAGAGGCTGCTGCGGGCCAGTTTCAGTACCTTGGCTTGCCGCGCCAGCGGCAGATCGTGCTTCCGGTCGATCATTTCTTTGCGCTCAGCAGGCCGGCCTTGCTGAGCGCGCCGGATAAAAAATCGTTCTCCAGCGTCAACTGGCCGATCTTGGCGTGCAGCACCTTCAGGTCCACCGGTGCTTCGCCCGACGCCTCCCCCGGTGTCGCGCCGAACACCCCGGCCGCTCCCTCCAGCAACTGCCCACGCCAGGTCGTGATCTGATTGGGGTGCACGTCATACTGCTGAGCCAGCTCGGCCAGCGTCTTGTCGCCCTTGATGGCCGCCAGGGCCACCTTCGCCTTGAAAGCCGGTGAATGGGTCCGGCGCGCACGTTTCGTCATGGTCCTTCCTCCTGCGCGGCATCGTCGCCGCTTTCAGGCGGGAAATCCACTTATCGCCCTGTCCGAATTTCCCTGGCCGGCTCTTTCCGCGAGTTGGTGAAGCGGGTTCCTTGGGGCGAGTTTGAGCGCCTGACCCGTGCGCACAAGGCGGATCACCGGGTTCGTCGGTTGCCGACCAAGAGCCAGTTCCTGGCCTTGCTGTATGGCCAGCTTTCCGGGGCAGCGAGCCTTCGGGAGATCGTGGGCGGCTTGGAGAGCCATGCGATGCGGCTCTACCATGTGGGCGGGCGCACGGTGTCGCGCTCGACGCTGGCCGATGCCAACGCCCTGCGTCCCAGCGCGGTGTTCAGCGGCCTGTTCGCCACGATGGTGGCCCAGGCCCAGCGAGGCTTGCGCCGGGCGGTTGGCGAAGCAACCTATCTGATCGATTCGACCGGTCTTCGTCTGAGCGGTCTGGGGGCCGACTGGGCGCAGTTTTCGGCCAAGGCGTGCGGCGCCAAGGTCCACGTCGTCTACGATGCGGACGCCGACCGGCCGGTCTACGCTGCGGTGACCTCGGCCAAAGTCAACGACATCACCGCCGCCCAGGCTATGCCCATCGAGGCGGGGGCCACCTACGTTTTCGACCTCGGCTATTACGATTACGGCTGGTGGGCCAGGATGGATGCATGCCGGATGCCGCATCGTCACGCGCTTCAAGTCCAACACTCCGCTGGCGGTGACCGCCGAACTCGAGGTGCCCGAAGGCGCCGCCAACATTCTCTCCGACCGCATCGGGCTGCTGCCGCAACGCCAGGCCAAGAGCCGCAAGAACCCGTTCCGTCCCGGCACAGGTAAAGCGTATGTGCGGCGGGACTCCTCCCGCCGCCCGCGCTTGGCCCCGTCCCCTCTCCGCGGCCGCGCTTCCGCTGTTGCCTGCGCACGATCACGAATGTATCGTTTTCCAAAATGAGAAAATGATGCTAGCGTCCCGTCCATGCTTGAGACCTTCGAGACCGTCGCCCGCGCCGTGGCCGATCCCACCCGCATCCGCATCCTGAAGCTGCTGGAAGGCGGCGAATTGTGCGTCTGCCAGATCACCACCGTGTTGGATCTGGCCCCCGCCACCGTGTCCAAACATCTGGCGGCGCTGAAGACCGCCGGGTTGCTCCAGCAGCGGCGCGACGGCAAGTGGGTCTATTACCGGCTGGCCGAGCGCGATCTCAATCCGTATGCGCCGGCCTTCCTCGGGCTGGTGGGGGCGTCTCTGCGCGACGATCCGACCGTGGTCGAGGATGGTCGCGTGTTGGCCCAGGTCAACGCGGCCCCGCTTGCGGCCGTATGTGACCTGGGGCGCGCCGCGCTCGGTTCGGTGGCTCAAGCTCCGGTGACCTCCGCCTGTCGAGGGGAAACGCGATGACCGACAAGATCACCAATGTCCTGGTTCTGTGTACCGGCAACAGCGCCCGCTCGGTGTTGGCCGAGGTTCTGATCAATGCCCTGGGGGAGGGGAAATGGCGGGCGTTCAGCGCCGGCAGCCATCCCGCCGGCGCGGTCAATCCGCTGACGCTGGCGGTGCTGGCGGAACAGGGCCATTCGGTCGAAGGCTTGCGTTCGAAATCATGGGACGAGTTCGCGAAGCCAGACGCTCCCGTCATGGATCTGGTGGTCACCGTCTGCGACAACGCCGCCGGCGAGGTCTGCCCGATCTGGCCGGGCCATCCGTCGAAGATCCATCTCGGCTTTCCCGATCCGGCGGCAGCGATCGGCAGCGAGCCCGAACGGCTGGCCATGTTCCGCGCGGTCTATCGCCAGATCGAAGCGAAGGTGCGTCGCCTGATCGCCCTCGGCCCGGAGCGGGCGGCGGAGATCTGAGACCATGAACCGGTTCGAACGTTATCTGACGCTGTGGGTCGCCTTGTGCATCGCGGCCGGGGTGGGGCTGGGGCATTTTGTCCCCGCCTCCTTCCACGCCATCGGCGGTTGGGAGGTCGCCCGGGTCAATCTGCCGGTCGCCGGGCTGATCTGGCTGATGATCATTCCGATGCTGCTGAAGATCGATTTCGGCGCGCTGGGGCAGGTGCGGGCGCACTGGCGCGGCATCGGCGTGACCCTGGCGATCAATTGGGCGGTCAAGCCATTCTCGATGGCACTGTTGGGCTGGGTTTTCATCAGCCATCTGTTCCGGCCCTGGCTGCCGCCGGACCAGATCGAGTCCTATGTCGCCGGGCTGATCCTGCTGGCGGCCGCGCCCTGCACCGCGATGGTGTTCGTCTGGTCGATTCTGTGCCGGGGCGAGCCGCATTTCACCCTCAGCCAGGTGGCGCTGAACGACCTGATCATGGTGGTCGCCTTCGCCCCGCTGGTCGGGCTGCTGCTCGGCCTGTCGGCGATCAGCGTGCCGTGGGACACCCTGGTGATCTCGGTCGGGCTTTACATCGTGGTGCCGGTGATCGTGGCGCAGCTCTGGCGGCGGGCGCTGCTGGCGCGGGGGACGCGGGCGCTCGACGCGACGCTGGCCCGGCTCGGGCCGCTGTCGCTGGCGGCGCTGCTGGCGACGCTGGTGCTGCTGTTCGGCTTCCAGGGCGAGCAGATCATCGCCCAGCCGCTGGTGATCCTGCTGCTGGCGGTGCCGATCACGATCCAGGTCTATTGCAATGCCGGGCTGGCCTACTGGCTCAACCGCCGTCTGGGAGTGGCTCACTGCGTCGCCGGTCCGTCGGCGCTGATCGGGGCCAGCAACTTCTTCGAACTGGCGGTCGCCGCCGCGATCTCGCTGTTCGGCTTCGAATCCGGGGCGGCGCTGGCCACCGTGGTCGGGGTGCTGATCGAGGTGCCGGTGATGCTGTCGGTGGTCCGGATCGTCAATGCCAGCAAGGGCTGGTACGAGGCCAGGGTCTGACGCGATGTTCGAGCCGTTCACCCGCTTGGCGGATTGGGGGGCTTACCGCCTGCTCGGGCTTGAACCGGGCGGCCGGCTGGCCGAGGCGGTCCATTTCTTCGTCGAGGACAGTGCCAAGATCTTCGTGCTGCTGGTGCTGATCGTCTTCGTGATGGGGTTGTTCCGCACCCTGCTGTCGCCCGAGACAGTACGGGGATACATCGAGGGGCGGTCGCGCGGGGCGGCCTATCTGCTGGCGGTGACGCTGGGGGCGGTGACGCCGTTCTGCTCCTGCTCGTCGGTGCCGCTGTTCATCGGCTTTCTCGAAGCGGGGATTCCGCTCGGGGTGACCATGGCCTTCCTGATCACCTCGCCGCTGGTCAACGAGGTCGCGGTGGTGATCCTCGCCTCGATCATGGGCTGGAAGATGGCGCTGGTCTATGTCGCCGCCGGGCTGGGGGTGGGGCTGATCGGCGGGATCCTGATCGACCGCCTGCGCCTGGAGCGTCATGTCGAGGCGTATGTCTGGCAGATCCGGATGGGGGCGCCGGCGCGGATCGAGGCCGATCTCTCGCCAAGCGGGCGGGTGCGCCAGGCCTGGGGCGAGGTCGGCGCGATCGTCGGGCGGATCTGGCTGTATGTGGTGATCGGCATCGCCCTCGGCGCCGGGCTGCACGGCTATGTTCCGGCGGATCTGTTGGCCCGCCATGCCGGTCCCGACAATCCGGTCGCGGTGCCGCTGGCGGTGCTGTTCGGGCTGCCGCTTTATTCCAACGCCACCGGGATCATCCCGGTGGCCGAGGCGCTGATCGCCAAGGGCGTGCCGATCGGCACGGTGATCGCCTTCATGATGAGCGTGGTCGGCCTGTCGCTGCCGGAATTCATCATCCTGCGCAAGGTGCTGAAGCCGCCGATGCTGGTGTTCTTCGCCGGGTTCCTGGCCATCGCCTTCACCCTGGTCGGCCTGCTGTTGAACGCCCTGTTCGTATAAGCAAGGAGTGTTGAGATGAAGTCGATCAAGGTTCTCGGCTCGGGCTGCAAGACCTGCGTCAACACCGCGAGGCTGATCGAGGACAAGGCCCGGGCGCTCGGCGTGGCGGTCGAGATCGAGAAGGTCACCGACATGGCTGCCATCCTCGGCCATGGGGTGATGAGCACGCCGGGTGTCGTCGTCGATGGAAAGCTGGTCCATGCTGGCGGCCTGCCCCGGCCGGAGGCGGTCGAGGCGTGGCTGACGGTGTAACGGGGGGCTCCCCCCCCCAGGCCGATCGTCTCGGTGACGGGGCCGAACTGGTTGCGACCCGCCCCCGCGCCAACAATGCATTGCGCCGGTTCGGCTCGGGCTGTGGGGCGCTGGTCTTCGAGGCGGAGCGGATCCGGGTCCAGGATTATCCCGAGTCCGTTTACCCCGAACAGCCCCTCATCGAAAGCATCTGGTGGTTCATCCGGGAAAACTGACGGTTCACCCGCGTCTTCCTATTCCCCGACGCCACCGCAGATCGTCTGCGGGATTATGTTGTTTTCTGGTGGAAGTCCATCTGCAACGAAGAACATTTTATTTCATAGTATTTTGTCGTCTGTGTGTGCTTGGCAAAATCCGTCCACTCCATAAAAAACTCGAATTCACCTTCGCGCCTTTGCGACAGGCGGAGAACTTCTCCGCTCTCATAAAACATGCCAATTTTTTGCATGGGGAAAGAGTCGATGTGCAAGCGCATCACGTCGCAGAAATTCAAATGCATATAGTAATCATTTTTCGCAGATTTGACGCCATCAAGTACAAGGATTACGCGGTTGCCATCCTGGCGTAAATCGACGACGTCCGCCTCATGAAATGAGAAGTCGCTCAGTTTCATTCTGCACCATCGGCGGCCGGGAAAGAGAGGTCCGTCCGTTTGGACCGCTCCTCCGCACCATACGATACGAACCTCCCGAGGGTGAAGCGAAGACGTTATACCAAGCTGCGGTGAGGGGAACTCACCGCGGCTTGGTATTAGCGGGCGGGATAGGGATCGAACGCGCTGTGGTGCTCGTCGATTCGCACCGCCCGGCCGAGCGGAGGAAACGCGCGCTGGGGGCAGGAGGGGCGGTCGCACACCTTGCAGCCGGCGCCGATCGGCATTGCCGCCTCGGGATGGACCAGATCGAGCCCGCGCGCATAGACCAGCCTGCCGGCGTGGCGCAGGTCGCAGCCGAGGCCGATGGCGAAGGTTTTCCCCGGGGTGCCGAAGCCGCCGCGGCTGTGATCGACGGTGCGGGCGATCCACAGATAGGTGCGGCCGTCGGGCATCGCCGCCATCTGGGTGACGATCCGGCCGGGATGGGCGAAGGCTTCGTAGACATTCCACAGCGGACAGGTGCCGCCGACCCGCGAGAAGTGGAAATCGGTGGCCGACTGGCGTTTCGAGATGTTGCCGGCGCGATCGACCCGGACGAAGAAGAACGGCACCCCGCGCGCCCCGCCCCGTTGCAGGGTGGACAGGCGGTGGCACACCGTCTCGAACCCGACCCCGAAACGCAGGCCGAGCAGATCGATGTCATAGGCGAGGGCTTCGGCGGCGGCGAGGAACGGGATGTAGGGCAGCAGCACGGCACCGGCGAAGTAATTCGCCAGCCCGATCCGGGCCAGGGCGCGGGCATCGCTGTCGGCCAGATGCGGGTCGTCGGTCAGCCGGGCGATCAGGGGCGCCTGATCGAGGAAGGCCAGTTGGGTCGCCAGTTGGAACGCGCGCTGGCCGGAAGACAGAACCCGTGACAGGCGCAGCACGCGGTGGTCGGCGTCGTAGCGGCGGTTGAGGTCTGCCCCGTCCGTTTCGGCCCAGGTGACGGTGACGCCGTGGCGTTCCCCCAGCAGCCGCTCCAGTCCGGCTTCCATCGCCCCGGGCGCCAGCCCCTCCCGCGCCACCAGCCGTTCCGCCGCCTCGTCGAGTTCGGCGACATGGTTGTGGCGGTGGTAGAAGAAGTCGCGTACCGCCTCGTAGGGCATCGGCCGCCGCGTCGGCGGGGCGCCGCCCGGGGCGCCCGGCGGGGTGGCCAGCGCCGCCAGCCGTTCTTTCGCGGCCTGGGAGCGGCGATGCAACGCCACCAGGGCGTGGCCGATGCGCGGCATGTTGGTGGCCAGGCTTTTGATATCGCCGAGCGGGATCGCCTCCTCGCCGCCATTCTCCCCCAGCGCCTCGCGCAGGTCGGCCACCAGCCGGGCCTGTTCCTCCTCGGTGAACAGCTGCACCTCGACGCCGAGGGTGGTGTTGATCCGCGCCAGCACCGTGGCCGTCAGCGGCCGCTGGTCGTGTTCGATCTGGTTGAGGTAGCTGGCCGACAGGCCGAGCCGGCGGGCCAGTTCCGCCTGGGTGAGGCCGAGATCCTCGCGCAGGCGCTGGATGCGCGGGCCCAGGAACGCTTTTCTCATTCGTGTCCTTCGCAAAAATTTGCAAATCCAGCCGCCGATGCTGGCAATTATGCGCTTCTTTGCGCGTTTTCAGCCGGTCAACTATGCGTAGGATTGCAAATCGACGCGGTGCCGACAAGGGGCCGCGCCCCGTCCCCCAGATGGAGTGGAACCGTGACGGCAGAGGACGAAAGCCGGTTCGTGGAGATGATCTTTCCCGAGCAGGCCAATCATTACGGCACGCTGTTCGGCGGCACCGCCCTGGCCCTGATGGGCAAGGCGGCTTTTGTCGCCGCCAGCCGTGCCGTCCGTCACCCGGTGGTGATGGCGGCATCGGAACGGATCGATTTCCATGCCCCGGTGCGGGTCGGCCAGATGGTCGAACTGGTGGCGCGGGTCGAGCGCGCCGGCCGGACCTCGCTCGGCGTCGCGGTCGAGATGCATGCCGAGTCGCCGGCCGGCCCGGAACGACGGGTGGCGGTGACCGGGCATTTCGTGATGGTCGCGGTCGATGCCGCCGGCCGTCCGGTGCCGCTGGCGTCGATTCCGCCCGCCGCCTGACCCCATCGACCGAGCCGTCCGCCTCGGCGCGACCCCTTCCGCGAGGAATTCCCGATGCTGCACACCACCCTGACCGCCAACGACAAGCGCCGCGTCTTTCGCGCCGGTCTTGCCTCCGGCAAGCTTCAGCGTTTTCCCGGCGCCTTCTCGCCGCTGGCGGCGATGCTGATCGAGGAGCAGGATTTCGACGGGATCTACATCTCCGGCGCTGTGCTGTCGGCCGACCTGGGTCTGCCCGATTTCGGCCTGACCACCCTCAGCGAGGTGGCCGGCCGGGGCCATCAGATCGCCCGCGCCACCGACCTGCCCAGCCTGATCGACGTCGATACCGGGTTCGGCGCGCCGATCAACCTCGCCCGGACCGTGCGGATGCTGGAAGACCTCGGTCTCGCCGGCTGTCACCTCGTGGATCGGGTCGAGTCCAGGCGCCACGGCCATGCCGACGGCGGCGGGGTGATCGCCACCGTCGAAATGGCGCGGCGGATCAAGGCCGCCGCCACCGCCCGGCGCGATCCCGATTTCGTGCTGTGCGTCCGCACCGACGCCCGCGTCACCGAGGGACTCGACGCGGCGATCGCGCGGGCCAAGGCCTATCGCGACGCCGGGGCCGACCTGATCTTCGCCGAGGCGATGGCCGACGAGCGCGAGTTCGAGGCGTTTCGCCGCGCCCTGCCCGATACGCCGCTGCTGGCCAACATGAGCGAATTCGGCCCGGCGAAACTGCTGACGGCCCGGACCCTGCAAAATCTCGGCATCAACATGGTGATCTATCCGGTCACCCTGCTGCGGCTGGCGATGGCCTCGGCCGAGGTCGGGCTGAAGACGCTCCAGATCGAGGGCAGCCAGGCCAGCATCGTCGCGCGGATGCACTCGCGGGCCCGTCTGCACGACCTGCTGGGCGGCCAGGATTACCATCGATTCGAGGCCTGATGCCGTTCGCCGCGCGGTTTCCCCGGCCCGTTTCGGCCAAACGGGTCTGGGGCCGGTCTCTCCGTCGCCCGGTCCTCTCACGGCGGCGGAGAGGCCGGGGTCCTGTTTCTTCCGGAAAGGATGTCATGTTTCTCTCTCACTGGTTTCCCCTGGCGGTGGCGGAACGTCGGCTCCACCATGTCTTCATCCACGATCTGGAGCTGGAGGCCTGCATCGGTGTGCTGGCCGAGGAAAAACGGCGTCGGCAGCCGGTGCGGATCAGCCTCGATCTCGCCGTCTGCGCCCCGGTGGATGATCTGCGCGACGATCCGGCCAACGTGGTCTGTTACGAACGGATGGCGTGCCGGATCCGCGCCCTGGTCGAGGCCGGTCATCTTCATCTGGTCGAAACCCTGGCGGAAAGGATCGCCGGGATCAGCCTGGAGGATCCCCGGGTTCGGCGGGTCCGGGTCCGGGTGGAAAAGCCCAACGCCGTCGCCGGTGCCGCCAGCGCCGGGGTCGAGATCGAACGCGCGGCCTGATCCCCCCTCTTCCCCTCGCAATGGAGCTTCGCGCATGGCCCTGGAAACCCATCTGATCGATCTGGTTTTTCCCGGCGAGACCAATCACCACGGCACCCTGTTCGGCGGCGCGGCCTTGGCCTACATGGACAAGCTGGCCTATATCGTTGCGGCACGGCATGCCCTGACCGATTTCGTCACCGCCTCGTGCGATCAGATCGATTTCGCCGCGCCGGCCCATCTGGGCGAGATCGTCGAGGTGACTGGCCGGGTGGTGCGGACCGGGCGCCGTTCGCTGACGGTGGAAACCGATCTGGAAGCGGAAAGCCTGCGGACCGGCCAGCGCCGTCTGTGCAGTCGCGGCCGGTTCCACCTCGTCGCCGCCGACCCGGCGGTGCGGGTGCCGCCGCTGCCGGCCCCCCAGCCGGCCGACGCGGCCGAGCCGCCCCCGCCGCTGCGGATGGTCGAGCTGGTCTTTCCCGATCAATGCAGCCATCGCCATGTGCTGTTCGGCGGCTATGCCCAGGCGGTGATGGGCAAGGCGGCGTTCGTCGCCGCGACCCGGTTCTGCGGCAGAACGGTGGTGATGGCGGCGTCGCGCGGGATGGATTTCATCGCCCCGGTCCATGTCGGCGAGATCATGGAGGTGACCGCCCGCGTCGGCGCGGTGGGGACCTCCTCGATGGTGGTCGAGGTGGTGGCGACCGGCGAAAACCTCCAGACCGGGGAGCGCCGGCCCGCCGCGCGCGGCAGCTACACCATGGTCGCCATCGATGACGACAGCGGCCGGCCCTGCCCGGCGCGGAGGGAGGGGGCGGGGCCTTCCGTCTGACCGGCTCCGCCGCTTTCCCGGCCGGTCAGGCCGCCGCCGTCCGGTCGCGGTGGGCGCGGGCCAGGGCAACGAAGGCGCGCAGGTAATCAAGGTCGCGGTCGGCCTCGCGCAGGCCGAGGAAGATCTGCTTGGCGATGCCGTCCCGGCCCAGCCGCACCGGGCACAGCTCGAATTTGGCCCGGTATTCCTCGACCATCCAGCGGGGCAGGGCGGCGACGCCCCGGCCGTGCGCCACCATCAGCAGCATGATGTCGGTGGTTTCGATCGGCTGGTGCAATCTGGGGCGGATGCCGGCCGGCATCAGGAACTGGGTGTAGATGTCGAGCCGGTCGATCTCGACCGGATAGGTGATCAGGGTTTCCTCGGCGAGCTGGTCCGGCGTGACGAACGCGGCGCCGCGCAGGGGGTGGCTGGGGCCGACCACCAGCACCTGCTCGTAATCGAACACCGGCTCGAAGCTCAGTCCGGGGCGGAACAGCGGGTCCGGCGTCACCAGCAGGTCGATCTCGTAGCCGAACAGCGCGCCGATGCCGCCGAACTGGAATTTCTGCCGGACATCGACCTCGACCTTGGGCCAGATGTCGAGGTAGGGCGCGACGATCTTCAGCAGCCACTGATAACAGGGATGGCATTCCATCCCGATCCGCAGCTTGCCCCGTTCCCCCTCGGCGAACTGGCGCAGCCGTTCCTCGGCATGGTCGAGCTGCGGCAGCAGACGGTTGGCGACCGCCAGCAGCCATTCGCCCGCCTGGGTCGGGTGGAGGCGGCGGCCTTCCCGCCGCCAGATCTCGACCCCCAACTGATCCTCCAGCTTGCGGATGGTGTGGCTCAGCGCCGACTGGGTCAGGTTGAGCCGCGCCGCCGCCGCCGTCAGCGAGCCGTGACGATCGACCTCGCGGACGATGGTCAGGTGAATCCGTTCGAGCAGGGCCATCGGGGGAAACTCTTGCGCTGTGTACGGGGCTGCCGCCCCGGCCCCGCCCGGGGCGATGCCCCGGCCCCCCTTTGTTTTCAAACAAGGGGGAGGTCCGGAGGCGCCAGCCTCCGGGCGGGGCCGGGGCGGCAGCCCCGTCCATGACTCAAATTCATGGATAAATGAATTCATACCATTTTTTTTCGTGGAAGGAACCCCCTAGCCTCCGCCTTGATCCTGTTTGGAAGGCGAGACCTATGGTAACCACCCACTCTCTTGGTTTTCCCCGCATCGGTGCCAACCGCGAGCTGAAGCAGGCGCAGGAGGCCTATTGGCAGGGGCTGTCCACCCGCGACGCGCTGCTTGCGACCGGTGTCGCCTTGCGGGCCGAACACTGGCGGCTCCAGTCCGGGCTCGATCTGGTTCCGGTCGGGGATTTTTCCTTCTACGACCAGATGCTCGACATGAGCTTCACCCTCGGCGCTCTGCCCGAGCGGGCGCGCGGCTGCGGCGGTGACGGTCTCGACACTTACTTCCGGGTGGCGCGGGGGCGCTCGGCGCCGGGATCGGACGGCGGGGACGACGCCGGAATCGCCGCCGGGGAAATGACCAAGTGGTTCGACACCAATTACCATTACATCGTACCGGAATTCGATGCCGGGACCGCATTCCGGCTCGATCCCTCCCGGCTGCTGGCGCAGATTGCCGAGGCCCGCGCGCTGGGGGTGACGGCCAAGCCGGTGATCATCGGTCCGCTGACCTATCTCGCCCTCGGCAAGGCCAAGGACGGCTCCGATAAACTGGCCCTGCTGCCGCGCCTGCTGCCGGTCTATGCCGAACTGCTGACGGTGCTGGCCGAAGCCGGGGCGGCGTGGGTCCAGATCGACGAGCCGATCCTGGTGACCGAACTGGCCCCCGGCTGGCGCGAGGCCTTCGTCCGGGCCTATGCCGCCCTGGCGACCGGCACGGTTAAGCTGCTGCTCGCCACCTATTTCGGCGCGCTGAAGGAGAACCTGCCGCTGGCCTGCGCCCTGCCGGTGCAGGGGATCCACCTCGACGCCGTCAACGCCCGCGACGAGGTGGCGGCGCTGATCGCCGCCAGCCCGGCCGACCGGGTGGTGTCGCTCGGCATCGTCAACGGCCGCAACATCTGGAAGACCGATCTCGCGGCGGTGTTGGACTGGCTCGAGCCGGTGGCGCGGACGCTGGGCGAGCGGCTGTGGCTGGCGCCGTCCTGCTCGCTGCTGCATGTGCCGGTCGATCTGGCCAGCGAGACGGCGCTCGATCCCGAACTGCGCTCGTGGCTGGCCTTCGCGGTGCAGAAACTCGACGAGGTGCGGGTGATCGCCTCGGCGCTACGGCAGGGGCGCGCGGCGGTGGCGGGCGATCTCGCCGCCAACCGCGCCGCCATCGCCGCCCGTCGGGCCTCGCCCCGGGTGCACAATCCGGCGGTGCGGGCGGCGGTGGCGTTGATCGCGCCGGCGCTCGGCCAGCGCCACAGTCCGTTTCCGGCGCGGGCCGTGCGGCAGCAGGCCCGGCTCGGTCTGCCGC
>NZ_JBHUIY010000059.1:0-12643 GCF_042683125.1 Phaeospirillum tilakii | reverse complement strand
CCGCCCCGCCGTCGCCGCGCCGCGCGCGGCGGTGCTGCTGGCGCTGGCGGCGCTGTTGCTGGCGACCCCGGCCGCCGCCGCGCCGCCGGCCACCCCGGCGCTGCTGGCCGCGAGCAACCCGACCATCGTCATCGGGGTGATCGCCACCCTGAGCGGCCCCGGCGCGCTGAGCGGCCAGGACGAACTCGACGGGGTGCTGACGGCGGTGCGCCAACTCGGCAACCGCTTCGCCAACCAGGAAGTGCGGGTGGTGGCGGTCGATGACCACGGCTCGCCGGACACCGCGCTTCAGGTCACCCAGCGCCTGCTCGAACGCGAGAAGGTCGATTTCGTGATGACGGCGGTGTCGCCGGCCTCGCTGGCGGCGATCCGGCGGCCGCTGACCGAGGCCCGGCTGTTCGTGCTCAACCTCGACACCGCCCCGCAGACCCTGGCCGGGGCGGAATGCCATCCGGCCTGGTTCGACCTTTCCACCCCGGCCGAGGCGATCAACAACGCGATCGGCGCGGTGCTGGCGGCGGAAAAGATGCGGCGGGTGGTGGTGGTCGCCCCCGACACGCCGCAGACCGAGTTGGCGGTGGCCCAGATCCGCCGCACCTGGTCGGGCGAGGTGCTGAAGGTGCTGCGCCCGCGCCATGGCGCCGCCACCTTCCGCGACGAGATCGCCACCCTGCGCCGGCTGGCGCCGGACGCGGTGGTCACCCTGCTGAGCGGCGGGATGAATCTGGCCTTCGTGCGTGACTATGCCGCCGCCGGACTGAAGACGGAAATGCCGCTGCTCGGCCCGGGCGGCTCGTTCGAACGGCCGCTGCTGGCGGCGATGGACGAGGCCGCGCTCGACGCGATGTCGGTGTCGCCGTGGAGCCCCGATTACGACAGCCCGCTCAACCGCCGCCTGATCGCCGATTTCGAAAGCGAATACGCCCGCCCGGTCACCACCTGGGTGGCCCAGGGCTATGACGCCGCGCTGCTGGTCGATTCGGCGATGCGCGCCACCAACGGCCGCACCGGCGACCGCGAGGCGGTGCGCAACGCGCTGCGGCGGGCCGATTTCACCTCGGTGCGCGGCACCTTCCGCTTTGATTCCGACCAGTCGCCGGTGCTGGGCCTGACCCTGCGGCGGGTGGTGCGCGACCCGCGCGGCCGCCTGACCCTGGAACAGCGCGGCCCGGCGCTGCGGGAATGGCATTCGAGCCACATCGCCGAATGCCCGATGCGCTGGACCCAGGACAGCATCGGCCCGCGTCCGCCCCGGACCCAGCCGGCACCGACGCTGACCCCGGCCCCCGCTCCAACCCCCGCCCCCGCTCCGCCCCCGGCACCGCTGCCGCCGAGCGAACCGGGCGACGAGGACGCCCCCGGCGGGGAATGAGCGTTGGGCACCCGCCCCCTCCCCTATGTTTTCAAAAAAAGGGGAAGGTCTGGAGGCGCCAGCCTCCAGGCGGGGTGCGGGGCGGCAGCCCCGCAGGGGGCGGTAAGCTACCCCTGCCGCCGCATCTCGGCGAGGTAGGGCAGCGCCATCACCAGCACCATCGCCGTCCAGGCGTCCATCTCGTGGTTGATCCACAGCGCCCGCAGCAGGAACGGGATCTGTTCGGCGAAGCTCGGATGGGCGGCGATGAAATCGGCGCCGCGCGCCAGCGCCACCGCCTCGGACAGCGGCCCGGCCAGCGCGGCGAGGCCAAGGCCGAGCGCCATCGTCCGCGCCCCGCTCATCCCGCCCGCCGAACCGCCGGCGAAGATCCGCCCGACCGCGAAGGCCTCGACCCAGCCCAGCCCGAGCGTGAACCGCCGCGCCAGCGCGTAGGCGGTCAGGCCGAGGCACGGCACCAGGAATTCCAGGCAGGGAATGTCGCGGTAACGGCCGTCGATCAGCAGCAACGCCGAGGCGGTGATCGCGGCGACGCCGTACAGGGTGCAGAGCCGCTCGCCCCAGCGGTCGGCCGGCGGCGGCGCCTCGGCCGCCAGGGCCAGCACGGCGGCGCGGGCCAGCACCAGGGCGAACCCCACCTGCACCCCGATCCGCACCAGCGCCCAGCATTGGTCGGTGAGGTCGAACGCCAGTGCCTGGGCGTTGACCGCCTGCCACACCGCCAGACCGCCCAGGATCTGGGTCAGCAGCGCCACCGTCAGACCGGCGCCGAGGCGATAGCGGGCGCGGGCCCGCAGCAGGGCGGCGAGGCCGAGCAGGCTGCCGAATCCGGCGGCGGCGGCGGCGTGGGTCGGCCAGAACGGGCTGGGCTCGACCGGGCCGGACATGCGGAACTTGACCCGGCGGTCGATGTCCTCGACCCCCCATTTGGCGCCGACGGTGCCTTCGAGCTGGGCCTTCCACGGCTGGTCGAACGCCTCGACCACGTTGTAATCGAAGCCGTTCTCCTTCGACACCCGGGCCAGGGTGCGGACGAAGGCGGCGCCATTCTCGATGTTGGCCACCGCCGGACCGCGCGAGCGGCCCCGGGTCGGCCAGCCGGCCTCGCCGATCAGGATCGGCTTGCCGGGAAAGGCGGCGGCGACGCGGCGGTAGATCTCGACGATGTGTTTGGCGCTGTCCTCGACCGCGATCGGCTCATCCTCCCAATAGGGCAGGATGTGAATGGTGATGAAATCGACCTCGTCGGCCAGTTGCGGGTTCTTCAGCCAGAACGCCCACACGTCGGCGTAGGACACCGGCTGGCGGACCCGGCTTTTCACGCTGCGGATCGCCAGGATCAGCTCGTCCACCGGCAGATCCTGGCGCAGCAGCACCTCGTTGCCGACGATCACCCGCTTGATGACGTCGGGATAGGTATTGGCGGCGGCGACCAGCGCCTCGATCTCGCGCCGGTTGACCTCGGGCCGCTGGCCCAGCCAGGCGGAATGGGTCACCTCGATCCCGAGGCGGCGGGCTTCCTCCGGCACCACCTCCATCCCCTCCAGGCTGGTGTAGGTGCGCACCCCCTTGGCCACCCCCACCAGCTTGCCGAGGTCGGCCGCCACCTGGGCCGGGGTGGGATAATCGTGGGTCAGCGGGCTCTGGCCGCGCTGGAACGGCGCGAACGACACCGAGGGGAACGGCTCGTCGAACGACAGGCCGAGCGGCACCGGCCGGTTGGCCCAGCCCCACAGGGCGACCTGGAGCGCGGCCAGGACGGCGACGACGAGTACGGCGAGAAGACGGTTCATCAGGCGGGTCCGCGACGGAGGGAACAGGATCCCCTGTCTAGGCGGCGGGGGCGGCGACGTCAATCACCGCCGCCCCGCTGCGGCGGTTCTGGGGTGATGTGGGCTCCGCCCACCCCCGCCAAGGGCCGCAAGGCCCTTGGATCCCATCGGTGGTCGGGCGCGGACCGGCCTTTCAGCTTGGGCGCGGGGATTTGCCGCGCGAAGGGCAAGGAACGGGTTCCAAGGGCCTTGCGGCCCTTGGCGGGTGCGGGCAGAGCCCGCAAAAGGAAGAGGGCCAGGGCCTCGGTTTGGGCGAAAGCCCAAGAGCTATGGCCCCTCCGGGGTGATGATCCCGGTCGAGACCACCATCTTCAACGCGTCCTCGACGCTGATCGCCAGCGGCCGCAACTCCCGCCGCGCCACGAACAGCAGGAAGCCCGAGGTCGGATTGGGGGTGGTGGGGACGAAGATGCTGACCATCTCCTCCTCGAACCCTTCCCGCACCTCGCGGCAGGGGGTGCCGGTGATGAAGGCCACCGTCCACAGCCCGGGGCGGGGATATTCGACCAGCGCTACCTCGCGGAAGGCGTTGGCCTTCTGCGCCAGCACGGTATGGACCACCTGCTTGATCGCGGCATAAAGGCTGCGCACCACCGGCATGCGGGCCAGCAGCGCCTCGGAGGTGGCCACCAGCAGCCGGCCGGCGAGGTTGGCGGTCAGCGCGCCCACCAGGGTCACCGCCACCGCCGCCAGCACCACCCCGATCCCCGGCAGGTAATGCGACACCGGCCCCCACGAGGCGGGGAACAGCGCCGACACCGCGGTATCGACGAAGCCGACCAGCGCCCAGACGATGTAGACCGTCAGCGAGATCGGCGCCGCCACCAGCAGGCCGGCGAGGAAATTGGCCCGCAGCCGCGCCACCATCCCGGCGGAGCGGCCCTCGCCCGGGGGCGGGGCGGCGCTCATGCCCCCTCCTCCGGCGCGGCGCCGAGCCGGCCGAGCAGCGGCGCCAGCAGCGCCCGCAGCAACGGCCGTTCCCCCACCACGATCGATACCGACACCGCCTGATCCGGCAGCAGGGCGGCCGGCTCGGCCCCCGCCGGCAGCACCACCCGGGCCTGCCGCTCGGGCCGGCCCGAGCCCTCGCCCGCCGCCGGCTCGGCCACCCAGTCGACCCGTCCGGCCTGGGTCGGGACGCCAGCACCGCCGACCCAGGCGGGCTGGCCGGGATGGACCCGGCCGCCCTCGGCCAGCGGCAGGCGGATCTCGATTTCGCGCGCCGCCGCCGGTGGCAGCAGTTCGGCCACCGTGTCGCCCGGGGCCAGCGCGGCGCCGGCCGGATGGGCGGCCAGCCCGCGCACCAGCCCGGCGGCGGGGGCGCGCACCTCCAGCCGCTGGCCGCGCCGTTCGAACAAAGCCACCGCCTCGCGGGCGCGGGCGGCCTCGTCGAGGGTCAGCGCCAGTTCGTCCATCGCCTGCTTGCGCGCCCCGGAGCGCGCCGCCTCCAGCCGCTCCCCGGCGGCGGTCAGGGCGTCGCGGGCGGCCTGGGCCTCGGTCTGGACCCGGCCGCGCAGCGCCTCCAGCTGGGCGACGTCGCGCTCGGCCTGGGCGACCCGGGCCCGCGACACCAGCAGGCGCTCGTGCTGCTGCTCGCGCTGGCGCAGGGTCTGACGCGCCGCTTCCAGCTCGGCGCGCAGGGTGGCGTCGTCGCGCTCGATCCGGCGCAGGACGGCGCGGGCCTGCTCGATCTCGGCGGCGGCGGCGGCCTCGGCCACCGCGTCGCGGCGGGCCTCGGGGCCGGGATTGGCCTCGGCGGGCGACAGCGGCTCGGTCGGGGCGGCGGTCAGGTCGGCCGGGCGGCCCTCGGCCAGCGCCTTCAGCCGCGCCGCCCGCGCCTCGACCGTCGCCAGATGGGCGCGGGCCTGGGCCAGCCCGGCGAGAGCCGGACCGGGATCGAGCCGCAGCAGCACCTGCTCGGCGGCCACCGTCTCGCCGTCATGGACCTCGACCCGGGCGATCAGGCCACCCTCGGCCACGGTCACCGCCACCGGGGCCGGCGGCGGCAGCACCCGCCCCGGCACCGTCACCCGCAGCGGCACCACCGCCAGCCCGGCCCAGATCCCGCCGCCGATCAGGGTGGCGGCGATCGCCAGCACGGTCAGCCGGGCCAGCCCGACCGGCCGGGCCTCGTCGATCAGGGCCGAGGCGCCGGGATCGGGATCGCGCCACAGCCCGCCCCCGCCCGCCGCCGCGCCCGGGGGGGACGGCGGCGGAGAGGGGGGCGCCGGGCGCGGCGCGGCGGGGGAAACGGTCGGCGGCAGGTCCTCCATCACGTCACCTTCGCAGCAAGCACGGAATCGATCGCGCCGGGCGGGCCAAGATAGCGCACCGCGCCGCGTTCGAGCAGCAGAACCCGGTCGGCCAGCCGCCAGTGCGACGGGCGGGTGCTGACCAGCACCAGGGTGGATTGGTCGCGGAACCGGCCGATCACCGCCGCCAGCGCCCGCTCCCCGGCCGGGTCGAGCCGCTCGGCGCCGAGATCGATCAGCAGGACCGGCGGCGCCTCCAGCAGGGCGGCGGCCAGGGCAAGGCGGAAGCCGAAACCGGGCGGCAGCGTCACCGTCTCCATCGCGGTGTCGAGCCGGCGCGGCAGGGCGGCGATCTCGTCCCATAGCCCGACCTGTTCGCAGGCGGCGCGCAGCACCGCCGGGCCGGCCTCGGGATCGGCCGCCGCCAGCGCCGCCCGCACCGTGCCGAAGCCGGGATGGCCGCCGGCGACGACCAGCCGCACGCGGGCGCGGACCTCGTCGGGGGCAAGCTGGGCCAGATCGAGCCCGTCATGGCGCACCGCGCCACTCTCGGCCGGCTGGCGCCCGGCGATCAGCCGCAGCAGGGTCGAACTGCCGGCGCGCGGCGGCCCGGCCACCACCAGCACTTCGCGCGGGGCGATCGACAACGAGAAATCCCTCAGCACCGGCGGCGCCCACGGCACGGCGCGGGCATCGACCCGGTCCAGATCGATCGGCGCCGGCACCGGCGGGCGGCCCGGCCGCGACGCGGGCGGCGGGAGCGGCGGCAACGGCGCCAGCCGGCGCAGGGCGGCGAAGGCCGGAGCCAGCGCCGGCAGGGCCGCCAGCAGCCGGCGCGGCGCGGCCAGGGCGATCCACACCAGCAGGGCGACGGCGACGGCGCGGGCGAGACCACCGCCCCCGGCCAGGATGCCGGCGGCGGCGGCGACCAGGGCGGCGGAAGCGATCAATCCCCCCAGCGGCTCGGGCAACACCGCCAGCGCGCCGAGACGGGGGCGCAGGCCGCGCCCGGGCAGGGTCAGCGGCGCCAGCACCAGCCCGGCCAGCAGCAGCAGGCCAAGCCCGGCCAGCGCCGGCAGCACGGCGGGGCCGCCGCCAGCGACGGCCAGCGCCGCCAGTGGCAGCGGCAGGGCGAGCAGCGCCGCCAGCGCGGCGCCGGGGCGGTCCACCAAGGAAGCGCCGAGGCGGTCGAGATCGTGCCGCCACGCCAGGGCGGCGGCGATGCGGCGGCGGGCGCCGTCGCGGCCGGTCCACGGCGCCGGCGGAGCCGCCGCCGCCTCGGCGGCCAGGGCATCGAGCCGGGCGCCGAGCCGGACCAGCAACGCCCCCCGCAGCGCCCGCGCCGCCAGCGCGGCGATTGCGGCGAGGCCGAGCCCGGACAGCAGCACCGCATCCGACACCTCGGCCAGGGCGGTCCCGGCGCCGGCCAGCGCCGCCGCCACCGCCACGACCGGGGCCAGATCGAGCGCGCCAAGCAGCAGGCTCAGCGCCAGCAGCGGCAGCCACAGCGGCCGCAGCCGCACCCGCCAGCCGGGCGGAACGGCGGCGGGATCGGCGGGACGGATCCGCCACACCGGACCGGACAGACGCAGCCGGCCGGGATCGGGCCGTTCGGCACCGTCGGGGCCAAGCGCGCGCGGCATCTCGCCGGGGACGGCCGGCGGCAGCACCAGCAGCGGCGGGCGGCCGGGCGACAGCGCCAGAGCGGGCGCCCCGCCGGGGGGCAGCGCCTCCAGCGGCTGGTCACGCCAGCGCTCGGCGCGGAGGACGAAGCCGAGCCGGGCCAGCCCCTCGCGCAACGCGGCGAAATCGAGCCGGCCGGTCGGCAGCAGCGCGGCGAGGCGGCGGCGGTCGCCCTGCCAGCCGAGCGCGTCCAGCAGCGGCGGCAGACAGGCGGCGAGGTCCTCGCCCCCCTCCCCTTCCCCTTCGTCCGGCGCCGCCTTCCGCCCGGCGCCGTCGCGTGCCGCGACCGGGGGCGCCGACGGCGGCGCGGTCAGGGCGGCGCCGAGCAGGCGCAGCGCCTGCCCGGCCAGCAGCAGGGCGGCGGCGAAGGCGACCGGATCGAGTCTGCCATCGGCGAGACGCGGCGCCCCCAGCCCGAGCAGGGCCAGCAGCGCCGCCCAGCCCAGCCCGGCCCGCAGCAGATCGGCCCGGGCGACGCGCAGGCCGAGCCGGGCCGGGGCGGCGGCGGCGGCGCGGGCGGCCGGACGCAGGGCCCGGGCCAGCGCCGGCCCCAGTCCCTGGGCCTCGAGCCCGACCGGATCGACCAGGGCGGCCCGCAGGATGCGATCGCGCCGGATCAGGGCGGCGGCCCGCTCGGCCCAGGCCGGGGCGAGGCGGCGGCGCGCCAGCGGCAAGGCGGCGACGCCGATCCCGAGCAGCAGCGCCAGGGCCAGCGCCAGCGCCGGGGCGATCGCGGCCAGCAGCAGGGGATAAAACGGCAGAAACAGCAGATCGATCAACGCCGGAACCCGGCCGACGGCACGGGCGATCACCGCGCGGGCGGCATCGAGGGCGGCGATCAGCGCCAGCGCCAGCCCGGCGCCGAACAGCGGCGCGGCCACCCCCACCCCGGCGGGGCCGGCGGCGAGGGCATCGCCGAGACCGAGCAGCGACAGCGGCAGGCCGAGGGCGAGCAGATGCCGCGTCAGCGAGGCCACCGCCAGTTCGACCCGCCCATCCCTGCCGTGGAACGCTGGATCCATTCCGCCCCGTCGCCGCTGTGTTCCCGGACCCGGCCTCGGACCCGGAACGTCAGTCTAGGCCGAGTGGGAGGATTTTAGGCCGAGAAAGTTGACAACCCGTCACCGCCCCCCGCCACGCCCCCATCCCGGCGGCGGCGCGGCGGGCTCTCGACAGGCGGCGGCGGCCGGGCGATGATGGTCCCGACCCGAGTGGAGCGGAGGGGGAAACGCCGATGGGAACGATGCGAACCGGCCTTGCGGCCCTGGCGCTGCTGCTGGCCCTGTCCGGCCCGGCGCGGGCGGAGGATCTGCGCGAACTGGTGGCGATGCCGGACGAGGTGCGCGACAGCCTGCTGATGAACATGCAGGACCATCTGGTCGCGCTCGACACCATCCTGTCCTACGCCGCCCAGGAACGCTTCACCGAGGCGGCCCGGGTCGCCGACCAGCGGCTGCGCTTCTTCACCAACAACGAGGGCGAGGAGGCGATCACCCGCTGGTTCCCGCCCGAGATGGCCGGCGCCCGCGACCAGCTCCGCACCGCCGCCGCCCGCTTCTCCCAGGCGGCCGAGCGGGCCAACCGCAGCCGCGACTATGCCAGCATGCGCGAGCTGTCCTGGGCGATCAGCGACATCACCACCGCCTGCACCGGCTGTCACGGCCACTACCGGGTGCGCTGACCGCGGCGGGGCGCGATCCAGCATTTTCTTGGCAAGCGGGCGGCGGCGCGGCACCATGCCTTCCCCCTTTGTCGATGGATCCCAAGCCCCGATGGACAAGCAAACCCGCCTGCTGCATGCCGGGCGCCACCCCGAACGCTATGACGGCGCCGTCAACGTGCCGGTGTTCCGCGCCTCGACCATCCTTCACCCCTCGGTCGCCGCGATGGAATCGAGCGGTCGCACCCCGTTCGAGGGGGTGCGCTACGGCCGGTTCGGCACCCCCACCACCTTCGCCCTTGAGGAGGCGGTGGCCGAACTGGAGGGCGGCAGCCACTGCATCGCCACCAGTTCCGGGCTGGCGGCGATCACCGGCACCCTGATGGCGCTGCTGGAGACCGGCGACCACCTGCTGATGACGGATTCGGCCTATGCGCCGACCCGGGGGTTCTGCGACAGGGTGCTGGCCCGGCTGGGGATCGAGACCACTTATTACGATCCCCGCCTCGGTGCCGGCATCGCCGCGCTGATCCGCCCCAACACCCGGCTGGTGTTCACCGAAAGCCCCGGCTCGCTGACCTTCGAGATGCAGGACCTGCCGGCGATCGCCCAGGCCGCCCACGCCGCCGGCGCGCTGGTGGCGATCGACAACACCTGGGGCGTGCTGCATTTCCAGCCGTTCGCCCACGGCGCCGACGTCTCGATCCAGGCCGCGACCAAATACATCGTCGGCCATGCCGACGCGATGCTCGGCACCATCACCACCGCCGACAAGGCGCTGTGGCACCGGATCAAAAGCTCGGTCGCCGCCTTCGGCGCCAGCCCCGGCACCGAGGAAATGTATCTCGGCCTGCGCGGCCTGCGCAGCCTGCCGGTGCGGCTGGCCCAGCATTTCGCCACCGCGCGGGAGCTGACCCACTGGCTGGAAAGCCGGCCGGAGGTGGCCCGGGTGCTCTACCCGCCGCTGCCGTCCGATCCGGGCCACGATTTGTGGAAGCGCGATTTCACCGGCGGCTGTGGGCTGTTCGGGGTGATCCTGCGGCCGGCGTCGAAGGCGGCGGTCGATGCGATGCTCGACGGCTTCCGCCATTTCAAGCTGGGCTATTCCTGGGGCGGGTTCGAAAGTCTGGTGATCCCCACCGGCGGCGGCTCGATCCACCGCACCGCCACCGAATGGGCGCCGGAAGGGCCGTCACTGCGCTTCCATGCCGGGCTGGAGACGGCGGCCGACCTCAAGGCGGATCTGGAGGAGGGGTTCGGGCGGTTGGCGGCGGTCGGCGGGTGATCCCCCTCCGGGGGGCCGAGAGGCGCTGCCTCTCGGCGCTCTCCGCGCCGGGCCGAGAGGCGCTGCGAACCCTTTTCTTGCCCTTCACACGGCAAACATCCGCGCCCGAGCTGAACGGCCTTTCCGCGCCCGACCATCAAGGGGTTCCAAGGGCCTTGCGGCCCTTGGCGGGTGCGGGCAGAGCCCGCGAGGGGGTCCGGGGCATCGCCCCGGGCGGGCTTGGGCGGCAGCCCAACAACGCGCCCCCGCGCGCAAAGGATGGACAGGGGACGGCGGCGGTGGCACGATCCCGGCCCCCCATTCCTCCCAGCGAAATCGACGCCATGAATCTGTTCCGTTATTTCCACGACGAGATCGTCGCCGCCCTGGTCCGCCTCAGTGAAACCGGGGTGCTGCCGCCCGGGCTCGATTTCAGCCGGGTCACCGCCGAGCCGCCGCGCGAGGCCGCGCATGGCGACGTCGCCACCAACGCGGCGATGGTGCTGGCCAAGCCGGCCGGGCGCAAGCCGCGCGAACTGGCCGAGGCGCTGGCCGCCGAGCTGACCAAACTGCCGGCGGTGGTCGCGGCCGAGGTGGCCGGGCCGGGCTTCCTCAACCTGCGTCTCGCCGACGATTTCTGGTACGACCGCCTGGCCGAGATCCTGGCCGAGGGCGTCGCCTATGGCGCGTCCACCCTCGGCGCCGGCGAGCGGATCAACGTCGAATACGTCTCGGCCAACCCGACCGGACCGATGCATGTCGGCCACGCCCGGGGCGCGGTGGTCGGCGATGCCCTGGCCGGGCTGCTGGCCAAGGTCGGCTACGCCGTCACCCGCGAATATTACATCAACGATGCCGGCGCCCAGGTCGAGGTGCTGGCCCGCTCGGCCCATCTGCGCTACCGCGAGGCGCTGGGCGAGAGCATCGGCGAGATCCCCGAGGGGCTGTATCCCGGCGAATATCTGAAGCCGGTCGGCGCCGCGCTGGCCGCCGAGCATGGCGACCGCTTCCGCGCCGCCCCCGAGGCCGAGTGGCTGCCGGTGTTCCGCGCGGCGGCGGTGACGGCGATGCTGGCGATGATCCGCGAGGATCTGGCCGCGCTGGGGGTGGCCCACGACGTATTCACCTCGGAAAAGGCGCTGGTCGAGGCCGGCAAGGTGGCGGCGGCGGAAAGCTTCCTGGCCGGGCGCGATCTGGTCTATCAGGGGGTGCTGGAGCCGCCGAAGGGCAAGCTGCCCGACGATTGGGAGCCCCGGCCGCAGACCCTGTTCCGCGCCAGCCAGTTCGGCGACGATGTTGACCGGCCGCTCAAGAAGTCGGACGGGTCGTGGACCTATTTCGCCACCGACATCGCCTATCATCTCGACAAGTTCCAGCGCGGCTTCGGCCGGATGATCGACGTGTGGGGCGCCGACCATGGCGGCTACGTCAAGCGGATGAACGCGGCGGTGACGGCGATGACCGGGGCCGAGGGCGGGCTCGACGTCAAACTGTGCCAGATGGTCAACCTGCTGAAGGGCGGCGAGCCCTACAAGATGAGCAAGCGCGCCGGCACCTTCGTCACCCTGCGCGATCTGGTCGATGCGGTCGGCAAGGACGTGGTCCGCTTCATCATGCTGACCCGCAAGAACGACGCCCATCTCGATTTCGACCTCGACAAGGTGCTGGAAGAGAGCCGCGAAAATCCGGTGTACTACGTACAATACGCCCATGCCCGCTGCCGTTCGGTGATGCGTCATGCCAGCGAATTGTGGCCGGAGGTCGCGGTCGATGACTTGCGGCCGGCGCCCGAATTGCTGCGGCGCTTGACCGATCCGGCCGAGCTTGGTTTGATCAGACTGCTGGCAGGGTGGCCCCGGCTGGTCGAAAGCGCCGCCGAGGCGCACGAACCGCACCGGATCGCGTTCTACCTGACCGATCTGGCCGCCGCCTTCCACGGCCTGTGGACCAAGGGCAGGGACAATGCCCGGCTGCGCTTCCTGCTTGAGGATGACCGCGCGGTGTCCGAGGCCCGGCTGGCGCTGTTGCGGGCGGTGACGCTGGTGATCGCCTCCGGCCTTGGCATCATCGGCGTCACGCCGTTGGAGGAAATGCGCTGAGATGACCCCGCGCCCGGGCGACGATTTCGACCGCGACATCCTGGATATCATCCCGGAACGCTACGATGCCGACGCGGACTCGCACGAGGCCCGCGCCGGTCAGCGTCTGCGCAACGTGGTCACCATCGTCGCCGCCGTGGTGGCGGTCGGTTCGCTCGCCGCGGTCGGGCTGCATTTCCTGGGGGCCAAGCGCGGCGGCGGCGACGGCGTGCCGGTGATCAAGGCCGACGACCGCCCGTTCAAGACCAAGCCCGACGATCGCGGCGGCATCCAGGTGCCCAACCAGGACAAGCTGGTCTATGACCGGGTCGAGGGGGAATCCTCGGCCCCGGTCGAGCGGCTGCTGCCGCCGGCCGAAACGCCGAAGGCGCCGCCCCGCCCCGCCCCGGCCGAAACCCTGATCCTGCCGCCGGCCGCCGCCTCGGCCGGCAGCGGCGCCGCCCCGGCGGCGCCCGTGCCCGCCGCCGGCGACCCGACCCCG
>NZ_JBHUIY010000058.1:0-13048 GCF_042683125.1 Phaeospirillum tilakii | reverse complement strand
CCGCGCCGCCGCCCCGGCCCGCCGCCAGCCGTCCGGCCCCGGCCGCCCCGGTTCCCGCCGCCGCCAGTCTGGCGACGACCGCGCCGGCCCGGGTGATGGTGATGCCGTCCGCCCCGGTCACCCCGCCGGCGCCCGCCGCCCCCGCCACCAGCGTCGCCACCGGCCACGGCACCCGTTCGCTGGTGATCCGCTCCCCGGCGCTGGCTCAGGGCGCCCCCGACCTCGAGGCCGAGGCGCGATGAGCCTGTTCCCCTCGCGCCGCCGCCCCGGGTTCCATGCCGGCGACGACCTCCAGGCGGGGGTCGCGGTCCGGCTCGACGGCGTGCGCAGCGAGGCCCTGGAAACCGGCCGGTCCCGCCTGCTCGCCACCGCGCTGGTGTTCGTGCTGGTGTTCGGGGCGATCGCGGTGCGGCTGGTCGATGTCACCCTGCTCGATCACGGCGGCAACAGCGGCGCCGGCACCGGCGGCGGCCGCAGCAGCGGGGTCGAGATGGCCCGCGCCGACATCACCGACCGCAACGGGGTGCTGCTGGCCTCGTCGCTGCCGACGGTGTCGCTGTTCGCCCGCCCCGACGACCTGCGCACCGCCCGCGCCGACCCGGTCGAGGCGGCGACCCGGCTGGTCGGGGTGCTGCCCGAACTCGACGTCGCCGACGTCGCCGCCCTGCTCGGCTCGAACCGCCAGTTCGCCTATCTGCGCCGCAACCTGACGCCGCGCCAGTATCAGGACGTCAACGCGCTCGGCATCCCCGGGCTCCAGTTCGAGAAGGGCGAGACCCGGGTCTATCCGCACGGCCCGCTGCTGGCCCATGTCGTCGGGATGACCGACATCGACAATGTCGGCATCGCCGGGATCGAAAAGCGGTTCGAAACCACCCTGCGCGACAGCCACGAGCCGCTGCCCCTGTCGATCGACATCCGGGTCCAGACCATCGTCCGCGACCAGTTGCTGCGGGCGGTGGAGGAATTCAGGGCGATCGGCGCCACCGGGATGGTGATGGACGTCCGCACCGGCGAGCTGCTGGCGATGGTCAGCCTGCCCGATTTCGACCCCAACGACCCGCCGCCCGGCACCGATCCGGCCCTGTTCAACCGCGCCACCAAGGGCGCCTACGAAATGGGCTCGACCTTCAAGCTGTTCAACACGGCGATGGCGCTGGAAAGCGGCCGCATCACCATGAACAGCAGCTTCGACGCCACCAAGCCGCTGGTGTTCGCCGGACGGGTGATCCACGACGATCACGCCCAGAACCGCTGGATGACGGTGCCGGAGATCCTGATCCATTCCTCCAACATCGGCTCGGCGCGGATGGCGCTGGAGGTCGGCACCGAGGCCCAGCGCGCCTTCCTCGGCCGGATCGGCATGCTGGCGCCGCCGGCGATCGAACTGCCCGAGGTCGGCGCGCCGCTGGTGCCCAATCCCTGGCGCGAGATCAACACCATCACCATCTCGTTCGGCCACGGGCTGTCGGTGACGCCGCTGCAATTGCTGGCCGGCACCGCCGCCCTGGTCAATGGCGGCGAATATCACGCCCCCACCCTGCTGGCCCATCCCGCCGGCGAGCAGACCCCGGCCTTCCGGGTGGTCAAGCCCGCCACCTCGGCCCAGATGCGCCAGTTGATGCGGATGGTGGTGGCCGACGGCACCGGCAAGAAGGCCGACGTGCCGGGCTACGACGTCGGCGGCAAGACCGGCACCGCCGAGAAGGCCGCCCATGGCGGCTATCGCCGCAAGGCGGTGCTGGCCTCGTTCATCGCCACCTTCCCCAGCGACGATCCGCGCTACGCCGTGCTGATCATGGTTGACGAACCGCAGGGAACCCGCGAAACCTACGGTTTCATCGCCGCCGGCTGGACTGCCGCCCCGGTGGCTGGCCGGGTGATCGCCCAGATCGCCCCCCTGCTCGGGCTGATGCCCAAACCGGTGGCGCCGCCGCAGCCGGTGGCCGGACGCGGCCGCGACGGGCGTCCCGCCACCGCCACCACTCAGCCGGGAGGGCACGAGGTTGCCGCGTTTGACTGAATTGATGCCCGGGGTATCCGGGCCCGATCCGATCATCCTCGGCCTGACCGCCGATTCGCGCGCGGTGCGGCCCGGCTTCCTGTTCGCCGCCTTGCCCGGCAGCCGCCAGGACGGCCGCGACTTCATCCCCGCCGCGCTGGCTTCCGGGGCGGTGGCGCTGCTGGTGCCGGCCGGCCACGCCGTCGCCGATCTGCCGCCCGGGGTGGCGCTGATCCATTCGCCCAACCCGCGCCGCCGCCTCGCCTTGCTCGCCGCCGCCTTCGCCGGGGCCCAGCCCGAGACGATGGTGGCGGTGACCGGCACCAACGGCAAGACCTCGACCGCGTGGTTCTTCCGCCGGATCATGGCCGGGCTCGGCCATCCCGCCGCCGCGATCGGCACCCTCGGGGTGATCGCCGACGGCTGGGACGAGGCCAAGGGCGGCATGACCACCCCCGACCCGGTCGAACTGCACCGGATTCTGGCCCGGCTGGCCGGGCTGGGGGTGACCCATGCCAGCCTGGAGGCGTCGAGCCACGGCCTCGACCAGGAACGGCTCGACGGGGTGCGGCTGAAGGCCGCCGCCTTCACCAACCTGACCCGCGACCATCTCGACTATCACCGCGACATGGAGGCCTACGCCGCCGCCAAGCGCCGTCTGTTCACCGAGCTGCTGCCCGGCGACGGCGTCGCGGTGATCGACATGGACGGCGACTGGTCGCCTTATTTCGCCGCCGCCGCCCGCGCCCGCGGCCTGCGCCTGATCACCACCGGCGCCGCCGGCGAGGACATCCGCCTGATCGAGGCCACCCCCACCCCCACCGGCCAGACCCTGCGCCTCGGCCTGTTCGGGCGCGAGGTCAGCGTCGCCCTGCCGCTGGCCGGGCGGTTCCAGGCCCACAACGCCTTGTCCGCGCTCGGCCTCGCCGTCGCCATCGGCGCCGAGCCGGCCCGGGCGCTGGCGGCGCTGGAGCGGCTCGACGGGGTGCCGGGGCGGTTGCAGCGGGTCGCCGCCCGCGCCAACGGCGCCGCGATCTATGTCGATTACGCCCACACCCCCGACGCGCTGGAAACCGTGCTGCGGGCGCTGCGGCCCCATGCCACCGGACGGCTGGTGGCGCTGTTCGGCTGCGGCGGCGACCGCGACCCCGGCAAGCGCGGCCTGATGGGCTCGATCGCCGGCCGGCTGGCCGACCGGGTCCTCATCACCGACGACAACCCGCGCGGCGAGGATCCGGCCCGGATCCGCTCGGCGATCCTGGCCGGCTGCCTGGGCGGGATCGAGATCGCCGACCGCCGCGCCGCGATCGGCACCGCCGTCGCCGGGCTGGAGGCGGGCGACCTGCTGGTGATCGCCGGCAAAGGCCACGAGACCGGCCAGATCGTCGGCGATCAGGTGCTGCCGTTCGACGACGCGGTCGAGGCCCGCGCCGCCGCGCTGGCGGCCGACCGGATCGGCGGGGCCGGGCCGCTGTGGACCGGCGCCGAGGCCGCCGCCGCCACCGGCGGCCACGCCGAGGGCCGCGCCTGGAGCGCCGGCGGGGTGTCGATCGACAGCCGCAGCCTGCAACCGGGCGAGCTGTTCGTCGCCCTCAGGGGGCCGAGCCATGACGGCCACGACCATGTCGCCGCCGCGCTGGCGGCCGGGGCCGCCGCCGCCCTGGTCGAACGCCGGCCGGACGGGCTGGCCGCCGACGCCCCGCTGCTGCGGGTGGCGGACAGCGGCGCCGCGCTCGCCGCGCTGGCCGGGGCCGCCCGCGCCCGCACCACCGCCCGCGTCGCCGCCATCACCGGCAGCGTCGGCAAGACCGGCACCAAGGAGATGCTGGCGCTGGCCCTGGCCGAGCAGGGGCCGACCCACGCCACCGCCGGCAACCTCAACAATCATTACGGCGTGCCGCTGTCGCTGGCCCGGCTGCCGCGCGATGCCGCCTTCGCGGTGTTCGAACTCGGCATGAACCATCCGGGCGAGCTGACCCCGCTCGCCGCGCTGGTGCGGCCCGAGGTGGCGCTGATCACCACCGTCGAGGCGGTCCATCTCGAATTCTTCGCCTCGACCGAGGCGATCGCCGACGCCAAGGCCGAGATCCTCGGCGGCGTCACCCCGGGCGGGGTGGCGATCCTGCCGCGCGACAACCGCCATTATCACCGCCTCGCCGCCGCCGCGACCGAGCGCGGCCTCGTCGTCCGCTCGTTCGGCAACCACATCGATGCCCACGCCCGCCTGCTCGATTGCGGGGTCGATCCGGATTCGACCGCGGTGTTCGCCCTGATCGGCGACCGCGCCCTGGCCTACCGCATCGGCGTGCCGGGGCGGCAATGGGCGGTCAATTCGCTGGCGGTGCTGCTGGCGGTCGAGGCGCTGGGCGGCGACCCGCTGCGGGCGGCGCGCGCCCTGGCCAGCCTCGCCGCGCCGAAGGGGCGCGGCCGGCGGCTGCGCCTGCCCTGCGCCGGCGGCGGCAGCGTCGAGCTGATCGACGAAAGCTACAACGCCTCGCCGGTGTCGATGAACGCGGCGATCGCCGCGCTGGCGGCGGCCCGGCCGGCCAAGGGCGGCCGCCGCCTCGCCGTGCTGGGCGACATGCTGGAACTGGGGCGAGACTCGCCGGCTTTGCATGCCGGCCTTGCGGAAGCGATCGAGACCTGGGGGATCGATCTGGTGTACACCGCCGGCCCACTGATGGCCAACCTCCACGCCGTCCTGGCCGAATCGCGCCGGGGCGGCCATGCCGATTCCGCCGACGCCGCGATCCCGCTGGTGCTGGCCGGCCTGCGTCCGGGCGACGTGGTGATGGTCAAAGGCTCGGCGGGCAGCCGCATGGCCCGCGTCGTTCAGGCTCTGACGGAAAGGGTGCCGGGGCAACATGCTGTATGATTTTCTTTATCCCCTGGCCGACCAGATTGGGGTGTTCAATCTGTTCCGCTACATCACCTTCCGCGCGGTCGGCGCGACGCTGACCGCGCTGGTGGTGTCGTTCGTGCTGGCGCCCCGACTGATCGTCTGGCTGCGCGGCTGGCAGAAGCAGGGCCAGCCGATCCGCGCCGACGGGCCGGAAAGCCATCTGCTGACCAAGAAGGGCACCCCCACCATGGGCGGGCTGCTGATCCTGCTGGCGCTGGCGGTCTCGACCCTGCTGTGGGCCGATCTGCGGTCGCCCTGCGTGTGGATCGTGCTGCTGGTGACGCTGGGCTACGGCCTGATCGGCTTCCTCGACGATTACCTCAAGGTGTCGAAGAAGAACCCCAAGGGCCTGCCCGGCCGCTCGAAGCTGGTCGGCGAGATCGCCATCGCCCTCATCGCCGCGCTGTGGGTGCTGTCGATTCAGCGCGAACCGATGGCCGGTGCCCTCGCCGTGCCATTTTTCAAGACCATCCTGATCCAGTTGTCGTGGTTCTACCTGCCCTTCGCGGTGTTCGTGGTGGTGGGGGCCGGCAACGCCGTCAACCTGACCGACGGACTCGACGGGCTGGCGATCGTCCCGGTGATGATCGCCGCCGGGGTGTTCGCGGTCATTTCCTATCTGGTGGGCCACGCGGTGTTTGCCAACTACCTGCAGATCCATTACGTCCCCGGCGCGGGCGAACTGGCGGTGTTCTGCGGGGCGCTGGTGGGGGCCGGCCTCGGCTTTTTGTGGTTCAACGCCCCGCCGGCGATGGTGTTCATGGGCGACACCGGCTCGCTGGCGCTGGGCGGCGCGCTGGGCGCGGTGGCGCTGGTGACCAAGCACGAGCTGGTGCTCGGCATCGTCGGCGGCCTGTTCGTGCTGGAGACGGTGTCGGTGATCGTCCAGGTCACCTCCTACCGCCTGACCGGCAAGCGGGTGTTCCGGATGGCGCCGCTGCACCATCACTTCGAGAAGAAGGGCTGGGCCGAGCCGACGGTGGTGATCCGGTTCTGGATCATCGCCACCATCCTTGCCCTGGCCGGGCTTTCCACCTTGAAACTGCGATAGGGGAGGATCGATGGCGCTCAGCTTTCTCGCCGGCCGGAAGGTCGCGGTGATGGGCCTCGGCAAGTCGGGCACCACCACCGCCCGGGCCCTGCTCGCGGCCGGCGCCACCGTGCTGGCCTGGGACGACGAGTCCACCGCGCGGGACCAGGCGTCGAGCGCCGGCATCCCGGTGGCCGACCCGCTGGCGGAATGCCCGCTGGGGGTCGATCTGCTGGTGTGGAGCCCGGGCGTGCCGCACACCCACCCCACCCCCCATCCGCTGGCCGAGGCCGCCCGCGCCGAGCGGGTGCCGCTGGTCAGCGACATCAGCCTGCTGGCCCGCTCGCGTCCCGGCGCCCGCATCGTCGGCATCAGCGGCACCAACGGCAAATCAACCACCACCACCCTGGTCGCCCATCTGCTGGCGGAAGCCGGGATCGCGACCGCCGCCGGCGGCAATCTCGGCACCGCCGCGCTCGACCTGCCCGACCTCGGGCCGGACGGGCGGCTGGTGCTGGAGCTGTCCTCCTACCAGCTCGAACTGTCGGACGGGCTGGTGCTGTCGAGTGCCGCGCTGCTCAACATCACCCCCGACCATCTCGCCCGCCATGGCGGGATGGAGGGCTATGTCGCCGCCAAGCGCCGGCTGTTCGATTATCTCGCCCCGGACGGCACCGCCGTGATCGGCATCGACGACGAACCCTGCCGGGCGATCGCCGCCGAACTGGAGGCCGCCGGCCGGCGGGTGGTGCGGATCTCGGCCGAAACCCCGCTGGAGCGGGGAGTATCGGCCGCCGACGGCAAACTGCGCGAGGACGGAGAGGTGGTGGCCGATCTCGCCGCCTGCCCGCGCCTGCCCGGCCGCCACAACTGGCAGAACGCCTGCGCCGCCTATGCGCTGGCCCGGGCCGAAGGGGTCGCCCCCCAGGCCGCCGCCGCCGCGCTGGCGACCTATCCCGGCCTCGCCCACCGCCAGGAATGGCTGGCCGAGATCGGCGGGGTGGCCTGGATCAACGATTCGAAGGCGACCAACGCCGACGCGACCGAAAAGGCCCTGGTCTGCCATGAGCGGATCCACTGGATCCTCGGCGGCCGGCCCAAGGAGGGCGGCATCGACGCGCTGGCGCCGCTGTTCCCCCGCATCGCCCACGCCTATCTGATCGGCGAGGCGACCGAGGCCTTCGCCCGGCGGCTGGCCGCCGCCAAGGTGCCGACCACCTGCTGCGGCGAACTGGGGGTCGCGGTCGATCTGGCCCGGCGGCAGGCCCGGAGCGGCGAGGTGGTGCTGCTGTCGCCGGCCTGCGCCTCGTGGGATCAGTTCCGCTCGTTCGAGCATCGCGGCGACGTGTTCCGCGAGATGGTCGCCGCGATCGAACGCAACGCCCGCGCCGACGGCGTGCCGACCAGCGGCGCCCCCCGGGGGGCCGAGGGCGGGAGTGCGGCGGGATGAGCATCACCTTCGGCCGCACCGATACCTCCGTGCTCGGCCGCTGGTGGTGGACGGTCGATCGCTGGACCATCGCCGCCCTGATGCTGCTGATCGCCGTCGGCGCCCTGCTGACGATGGCGGCCAGCCCGGCGGTGGCCGAGCGGATCCACGTCGAGAGTTTCCATTTCGTCCGCCGTCAGTTCGTCTTCCTCGCCCCGGCGGTGGCGGTGATGCTGGGGGTGTCGCTGCTGACCCCGCGTCAGGTGCGGCGGATGGCGGTGATCGGGCTGCTGGTATCGGTGGCGATGCTGGTGCTGGTGCCGCTGATCGGCGCCGAGGTCAAGGGGGCGCGGCGCTGGCTGACCCTGGCCGGCCTGTCGGTGCAGCCGTCGGAATTCGCCAAGCCGTTCTTCGCGGTGGTGGTGGCCTGGATGTTCGCCGGCGCCCGGCTCGATCCCGGCTTTCCCGGCCGGCTGATCGCCTGCGGCCTGCTCGGGCTGGTGGCCGGGCTGCTGCTGCTCCAGCCCGACGTCGGCCAGACCGCGGTGCTCGCGATGATCTGGGCGGTCGAGTTCTTCCTGGCCGGGATGCCGCTGCTGCTGGTGGTGGGGATGGGAATGGCCGCGCCGGTGCTGGCGGTGGCCGCCTACCAGATGTTCCCCCACGTCCAGTCGCGGGTGGACCGTTTTCTTGACCCGTCGGGCGGCGACGGCTATCAGGTCGCCACCGCGCTGCACGCCTTCCGCAATGGCGGGCTGTTCGGCTGCGGCCCGGGCGAGGGCAAGGTCAAGCTGGTGCTGCCCGACGCCCACACCGATTTCATCCTCGCCGTCGCCGGCGAGGAATTCGGCCTCGCCCTGTGCCTGGTGGTGGTGGCGCTGTTCGCCTTCGTCGTGCTGCGCGGTCTGGCCCGGCTGATCAAGGAGGACAACCTGTTCGTGGTGCTGGCCACCACCGGCCTGCTGGTGCAGTTCGGCCTCCAGGCCTGCGTCAACATGGCCTCGACCCTGCGGCTGATGCCGGCCAAGGGGATGACCCTGCCGTTCATCTCCTATGGCGGCTCGTCGATGATCGCGCTGGCGCTGGCGATGGGGATGGTGCTGGCGCTGACCCGCACCCGTTACGGACAGGAAGGACTCGACACATGAAACCGGCCGCGCCGCTGATCGTCCTCGCCGCCGGCGGCACCGGCGGCCACGTCTTTCCCGCCGAGGCGCTGGCCGGGGCGCTGCTGGAACGCGGCCTGCGCCTTGCGCTGGTCACCGACCGGCGCGGCGAGGCCTATGGCGGCACGCTGGGCCAGCTCGAAACCCACCGCATCCGCGCCGGCGGACTGGCCGGGCGCGGCCCGCTGGCCCGGCTGCGCGCGGCGGGCGAACTGGCGCTCGGCATCCTCCAGGCCCGCCGCCTGCTGAAGACGCTCGACCCGGCGGTGGTGGTCGGCTTCGGCGGCTATGCCTCGGTGCCGGGGATGGTGGCGGCGACGATGGCCCACCGCCCGACGGTGATCCACGAGCAGAACGCGGTGCTCGGCCGCGCCAACCGGCTGCTGGCCGGGCGGGTCGATCGCATCGCCACCTCGTTCCCCCAGGTCGCCCACATCGAGCCCCGCCTCGCCGACCGGCTGGTCCATACCGGGATGCCGGTGCGGGCGGCGGTGGCGGCGCTGGGCGGCACCCCCTACCCCGCCCCGGCCCCGGACGGCCCGCTGCGGCTGCTGGTGCTGGGCGGCAGCCAGGGGGCGCGGGTGCTGTCCGAGGTGGTGCCGGCGGCGCTGGCCCGGCTGCCCGACGACCTCCGCCCCCGGCTGGAGGTGGCCCAGCAGTGCCGGCCGGAGGATCTGGCCGGGGTCGAGCAGGCCTATCGCGCCAGCGGCATCCGCGCCACCCTCGCCAGCTTCTTCGCCGACGCGCCGGAACGGATCGCCCAGGCCCATCTGGTGATCGCCCGCGCCGGGGCCTCGACCGTGGCCGAGCTGATCGCGCTCGGCCGCCCGGCGATCCTGGTGCCCTACCCCCACGCGATCGACGACCATCAGACCGCCAATGCCCACGCCGTCGCCGAACATGGCGGGGCGTGGCTGATGCCGCAGACCGGCTTTACTCCCGAAACCCTGGCGGCGCGGCTCGACGAGTTGCTGCACGCCCCGGAAACCCTGACCCGCACCGCCGCCTGTGCCGGTCGCGCCGGCCGTGCCGACGCCGCCCGCCGTCTGGCCGATCTGGTGGTCGGGCTCTGTCCGCCTGCAACGAGGACCTGACCACCCATGCGCACCATGCCGCTTTCCATCGGCACCATCCATTTCGTCGGCATCGGCGGCATCGGCATGTCCGGCATCGCCGAGATCCTGCACAACCTGGGCTACCGGGTGCAGGGCAGCGACATCGCCGACAACGCCAATGTCGAGCGGCTGCGGCGGATGGGCATCGGCATCCGCATCGGCCACAGCGCCGAGGCGCTGGGCGACGCCCGGGTGGTGGTGGTGTCCTCGGCGGTGCGGCCCGACAATCCCGAGGTGCTGGCGGCGCGGTCGCGGCTGGTGCCGGTGGTGCGCCGGGCCGAGATGCTGGCCGAGCTGATGCGGCTCAAGACCGCGATCGCCATCGGCGGCACCCACGGCAAGACCACCACCACCTCGCTGATCGCGGCGATGCTCGACGCGGCCCGGCTCGATCCCACCGTGATCAACGGCGGCATCATCAACGCCTACGGTACCAACGCCCGGCTCGGCGCCAGCGACTGGATGGTGGTCGAGGCCGACGAATCCGACGGGTCGTTCCTCAAGCTGCCCTCGACCGCGGTGGTGGTCACCAACATCGACCCCGAGCACATGGACCATTACGGCAGCTTCGACCGGCTGCGCGACGCCTTCCTCCATTTCGTCGAGAGCATCCCGTTCTACGGCTTCGCCGCGCTGTGCATCGACCATCCCGAGGTGCAGGGGCTGATCGCCCGGGTGCCCGACCGCAAGATCGTCACCTACGGCCTGTCGCCCCAGGCGATGATCCGCGCGATCAACCTGCGCCCCGGCGCCGGCGGCTGGTCCTATGACGTCACCCTCACCGACCGGGTCACCGGCCAGTCGCGCACCATCGCCGACCTGCATCTGCCGATGTATGGCGAGCACAACGTGCAGAACTCGCTGGCGGCGATCGCCGTCGCCGCCGAACTCGGCCTGCCCAACGACATCGTCCGCCGCGCCCTGGCCGGGTTCGAGGGGGTCAAGCGCCGCTTCACCCGGGTCGGCGGCGCCCACGGCATCGAGGTGATCGACGATTACGGCCATCATCCGGTCGAGATCGCGGCGGTGCTGAAGGCGGCGCGCGGCGCTTGCCCCGACGGGCAGGTGGTGGCGGTGGTCCAGCCCCACCGCTACAGCCGGCTGGCCAGCCTGATGGCCGAGTTCTGCACCTGCTTCAACAATGCCGACACCGTGATCGTCGCCGACGTCTATGCCGCCGGCGAGGCGCCGATTCCCGGCATCGACCGCGACGCCCTGGTGCGCGCCCTGCGCGACCACGGCCACCGCAACGTGATCGCCCTGCCCGAGCCGGCGGCGCTGCCCGGTCTGGTGCGGCGGGTGGCGCGGCCGGGCGATCTGGTGGTCTGCCTCGGCGCCGGCTCGATCACCAGCTGGGCCCAGGCCCTGCCGGCGGCGCTGGCGGCGCTGCCGCCGCCGCCGGCCGGCGATCCGGCGACGATGGAGGACGGCGAATGAGCCAGCCCCGGCCCACCGCCCGGACCACCGGCGGCGCCGACTGGCGCGATTCGCTGCCGCCCTTGCGCGGCCGGGTCGATCGCGACGCCCCGCTCGCCCCCTTCACCTGGTTCCATGTCGGCGGCCCGGCCGAGTTGCTGGTCCGCCCGGCCGATTCCGCCGACCTCGCCGCCTTCCTCGCCGCCCTGCCGGCCGGGGTGCCGCTGACGGTGATCGGCGCCGGCTCCAACCTGCTGGTGCGCGACGGCGGGGTGCCGGGCGCGGTGGTGCGGCTCGGCCCGGCCTTCGGCGCGGTGACGGTGGCCGGGGGCATGGTGACGGCCGGGGCCGGCGCGCTCGACCTCGCCGTCGCGCGCGAGGCCGAGGCGGCCGGCCTGGGCGGCCTCGAATTCCTCTCCGGCATCCCCGGCTCGATCGGCGGCGCGGTGCGGATGAATGCCGGCGCCTTCGGCCGCTGCCTCGCCGACGTGCTGGTCGAGGCGCACGGGCTCGACCGCGCCGGCCAGCCCTGGCGGCGCGATGCCGCCGGACTCGGCCTCGGCTACCGCACCAGCGCGCTCGGCGATGACGAGATCGTGCTGGGCGCCACCCTGGCCGCCCACCCCGGCGACCCGGCGGCGATCAAGGCCGAGCGCGAGCGGATCCGCGCCCACCGCGAGGCCCACCAGCCGCAGAAGGTGCGCACCGCCGGTTCGACCTTCGCCAATCCGCCCGGCGACAGCGCGTGGCGGCTGATCGACGCCGCCGGTTGCCGCGGCCTGACCCGGGGGGGAGCGCGGGTGTCGGACAAGCACTGCAATTTCCTGATCAATCTCGGCGAGGCCACCGCCGCCGAAATCGAGGATCTGGGCGAGGAGGTCCGGCGGCGGGTGCGGGAGCACAGCGGCGTCGAGCTGCATTGGGAAATCCGCCGCATCGGAGTCCGGCCATGAGCGCGCGTCGGGTCGCGGTGCTGATGGGCGGCGCCTCCTCGGAGCGGGAGGTGTCGCTGCGCTCGGGTCAGGCGGTCGGGGCCGCGCTGGGCGAGGCCGGCTACGACGTCACCCTGGTCGAATGCGGCCGCGATGCCGCCGCGCTGGTGGCGGCGCTCGATGCCGCCCGGCCGGACGTGGTGTTCAACGCCCTGCACGGCCGCTTCGGCGAGGATGGCTGCGTCCAGGGGCTGCTGGAACTGATGCGGCTGCCCTACACCCATTCCGGGGTGATGGCCTCGGCGGCGGCGATGGACAAGGCCCAGGCTCGCCGCCTGTTCGAGGCCGCCGGCCTGCCGGTGGCGCGCGGCCGGGTGGTGCGGCGGGGCGAGCCGGCGCCGCTGCCCCGCCCCTATGTGGTCAAGCCGCTCAACGAGGGCTCGTCGGTGGGGGTCCACATCGTCGCCGCCGGCACCAACGCCGACCCGCTGGGCGCGTGGCCGTTCGTCGGCGATCAGGTACTGGTGGAAGAGTTCATTCCCGGGCGGGAACTGACGGTGGCGGTGATGGGCGACCGGGCGCTGGGTGTGCTGGAGATCACATCCGACCACGGTTTTTATGACTACGATGCCAAATACGCTCCCGGCGGCTCCCGCCACATCATGCCCGCCCCCCTGCCCGCCGCGGATTATGTCGAAGCCGGTCGTCTGGCGGTGGCGGCGCATCAGGCCCTGGGTTGCCGGGGCGTCTCACGCGCCGATTTGCGCTATGATGACACCCGCCCGGGGGAGAAGCCGCGTCTGGTGCTGCTCGAAGTGAATACCCAACCCGGCATGACCGCGACCTCGCTGGTCCCGGACATCGCCGCCCACGCCGGCTTGAGCTTCCCCGATCTGGTCCGCTGGATGGTGGAGAACGCGCAATGCGACGTCTGAGCGCCGCCGACATTGTCGTAACGCCCGACGACCGGCTGGTCCCGGTCGGTGCCGGCGCGCCCCGCGCCCGCCGCGCGGCCCGCGACGCGGCGGCGCCCGCCGAGCCCCCTGCCGCGCCCGC
>NZ_JBHUIY010000057.1:0-13976 GCF_042683125.1 Phaeospirillum tilakii | reverse complement strand
GCGCGCCCCAGCTCGGCGCCGGGGCCACGATTGGCACCGTCGGCGCGGCAGCGGGGGCGGCGGTGCTGGTCGGCGGGGCCGCCGTCGGCGCGGCCGGTCTGGCCCGGGCGGGCGGTCTCGCCGCGATTCGCGCCGGCAGCCGCCTCGGATCGGGAGGCGGCGATGGCGGGTCCGGTGGGACACCGCCATCACCGGGACCAACCGCGCCGGGATCGCCGCCCTCCTCGGGTGGTGGCTCGGCCGCCACGGCTCCGGCCTGGGCGCGGCAGTTGCGGGCCGAGCAGGCGCGGCGCGCCCACCATCATGCCGCCGCCCAGGCGATCCGCGATGGCGATCGGCCCGGCGCGCCGGCCAATCCCGATCTCTCCAGCAAGGAGGACTGACCATGCGGTTCCGACGCGCCCTCCAGCGTTACGGCGAGACCCCGGTACCGGTGACCCCCTACCAGAAAGCGGCCCAGGCGTGGGACGAGCGGATCGGCTCCGCCCGGGTCCAGGCCCGCAACTGGCGGCTGATGGCCTTCGGCGCGCTGGCTCTGAGTCTCGGCCTCGCCGGTGGTCTGATCTGGCAGGGGACACGCAGCCGGATCGTCCCCTATGTGGTCGAGGTCGACACCCTCGGCCAGGTGCGGGCGGTGGGCCCCGCCATCGAGGCCTATCGGCCCAGCGACGCCCAGATCGCCTGGTATCTCGCCCGCATCATCACCGATGTCCGCGCCTTGTCGTCCGATCCGGTGCTGGTGCGCCAGAACTGGCTCGAGGCCTACGATTTCGTCACCGACCGCGCCGCCCTGTTCCTCACCGAGCAGGCCCGCGCCAGCGATCCGTTCGCCCAGATCGGCACCCGCACCGTCTCGGTCCAGGTCACCAGCGTGGTGCGCGCCTCCGAGTCTTCGTTCCAGGTCAAATGGACCGAGCAGGCCTTTGAGCGCGGCAGCCTTGCCGCCACCAGTCGCTGGACCGCGATCCTGTCGGTCGTGATCCAGCCGCCCCGCACCGCCGAGACGGTGCGCAAGAACCCGCTCGGCCTCTACGTCACCGCCCTGGCCTGGACCCGCGATCTCGATCCCGCCGTTTCGGAAGGGAAAACGCCATGACCCGTCTCGCCCCGATCCTGCTCGTCCTGCTGCTCGCCGCCTGCGCCGCCAAAGAGCCCCCGCCGGCGATTGCCTATGACGGCGCCGCCTTCCATCCCGCCACCATCGCGCCCGAGCCGCCCCGGCCGGTGGAGGTGGTCGAAATCCCGACGCCTTTGCCGCTGCCCGGACAATTGCAGCCGCTGCCCGAGCCGGTCAACCAGGACAAGCGGAAGCCGACAATGCGGGTTGCTGCCGCCAACCGCGCCGCCCTGCGCGAGCCGGTCGCTCCCGGCTACATCAACGCGATCCAGGTCTATCCCTACAGCGAAGGGGCGCTCTACCGGCTTTATGCCGCGCCGGAGATGGTCAGCGACATCGCGCTCGAACCCGGCGAGCAACTGACCGCGGTGTCGGCCGGCGACACGGTGCGCTGGGTGATCGGCGACACCACCAGCGGGGCAGGGGAGGGGCGGCGGGTCCATGTCCTGGTCAAGCCGTTCGTGCCCGGTCTCCGGACCAACCTGATCATCACCACCGACCGCCGCTTCTATCACCTCCAGTTGGAAAGCACGGTTCGCACCAGCATGGCGGCGATCTCCTGGACCTACCCGCAGGGGACCCTGCTCGCGCTGCAACGGCGCAACGCCGCGGCCGAGGCGGCGGCCCCGGTCGCCGGTGGCATTGCCCTCGAATCGCTCCGGTTCCGCTACGCCATTACCGGTGACAATCCGCCCTGGCGGCCGCTGCGCGCCTTTGACGACGGCAGCAAGGTCTATATCGAGTTCCCGGCCCGGCTCGATCAGGGCGAGGCGCCACCCTTGTTCGTGGTCGGACCGGACGGCGCGGCTCAGTTGGTCAATTACCGGGTACGCCGCAACTTTTATATCGTCGACCGGCTGTTTGCCGCCGCCGAACTGCGCCTCGGTGCCGATCCCCAGCAGGTGGTTCGCATCAGCCGCACCGATGGCGCCAGCGGCGGGGGGCGGTCATGACCGAGAGCAAGGTCGATCCGGCCGGGCTGGTGCTGCGCGGGTCGCCGTCGCCGGTCCGCCGCTACCGGCGGGCTCTGCTGATCGGGATCGCCGCGAGTGGGGCGGCGGCGATCTTCGGCCTGACCTGGTGGGGCCTGCGGGGGGCGGCGCTGCGGCTCGGCCCGCCCGCCCCGGAACTCTACGACACCGGGCGCAAGAGCACCCCCGACGGGCTGGCCGCCTTGCCCGGCTCCTACGACCGGATCAAACCGGCCCCGCCGCCACCCCTGGGGCCGCCCTTGCCCGGGGATCTCGGCCGGCCGATCCTCGAACACCAGCGGCAGATGGGCATCGTCCCGGGCGCCGGGCCGGTTGATCAGGCGGCGGCGGCCGAGCGCCAGCGGCTTGCCGCCCAGGCGCTCAAGGCCCGCGAGGCCGGGGTGATGGTCCAGATCGCGGCCCGTCCGGCCCCGGCGGTACCCGTCGTCACCGCTGCGGCGCCGATGGCGGACGCCACCCAGACGGACCTCGGCCGGCTTGCCCTTGATCCCGAGCGCGATCCCAACGCCCAGCAGCGCAAGCTCGATTTCCTCGGCCAGAAGCCGGAGGCGGGGATCTACAATCCGCATGCCCTACAGCAGCCGGCCTCGCCCTGGCAACTGATGGCCGGCAGCGTGATCGCCGCCAGCCTGATCACCGGGCTCAACTCCGATCTGCCCGGGCCGGTGGTGGCCCAGGTGACCGAGAACGTCTATGACAGCGTCACCGGCCGCACCCTGCTGATCCCGCAGGGAGCCCGGTTGATCGGGCGTTACGACAGCGTCGTTGCCTTCGGCCAGTCCCGCGCCCTGCTGGTGTGGCGCCGGATCATCCTGCCCGATGGCAGCTCGATCCAGGTTGAAAGTCTCCCCGCCAGCGATGAGGCCGGCTACACCGGGCTGGCCGACGAGGTCGATTACCATACCGGAACCCTGCTGAAGGGGATCGTCCTCGCCACCCTGCTCGGAATCGGCACCGAGACCAGCACCGGTGCCAACGAGAGCGATCTGGTCCGCGCCCTGCGCCAATCGACCCAGCAGAGCGCCGACCGCGCCGGTCAGCGTCTGACCGAGAAAAACCTCAACGTCCAGCCGACCCTGACCGTCCGTCCCGGCTGGCCGTTCCGCGTCATCGTCCACACGGATCTGATCCTGCGCCCCTATCGGGGCTGAACGGAGGCCGTCATGTTGAAGCTTGGCAAACTGCCCGACCGCACCCCGGTCCGCATCGTCATCACCGTCAGTCCCGACCTTGCCCGCGATCTCGCCGCCTATGCCGAGGCCTATCGTCAGGCCTACGGCCAAGCCGAAGCCGTCGCCGACCTGATCCCGCCGATGTTGGCGGCGTTCCTCGCCAGCGACCGGGGGTTTGCCAAGGCTCGCCAGGATGGGGTGATCGCGGCTGATGCCGTCGAGCCGGTCCGGCGGCGGGGGCGGAAGGGAAAAACCACGGGGGAACCTGCGGCGGGGGGTGGGCCCCTTCCCTCAGGAAGGGAAAGCTGAAGCGAAGCATGGGGGGCAACACCATCAAGCGCGGGGTGATCTTCCGCCGGTTGGGTTGAGGCGACCTAGGCACTGCGCGCCCGCATCGCCGGTGCCATCGCCCGCCGTTGCTTCGCCCTCGGGGGCCACGGTCACCGTGCCGACATCGTGATATTGAAGATAGCCAAGCACTGGCCGCCTGGGACGACCGCGAGGCGGTCGGGCGCGACGACCTCGATCAGGCCGAGGCGCTGGCCTTGCCGCATTGCCACTGCCGCCAGCCGTTTGATGCGATGCTGGGGTAACGGCCCGTTTGGGGCGATGTGAATCAAGAAAAAACAAACGGGGTCCGGTGAATCGCCCTGGTTGGATTGGGGCGAAAGCTCAATGCGTTTACGCGGGTTTCATCGCAACAGGCTGGGGACGGTCGCCCCGCAAATGCGGGATCGTCTTTGCTTTCTCTTCACAAGAATTAACAGCCGACCGGCGTAAAGCTAACAAATTTGCGCCTCTTTTGGCGTTTTTTTTACGGCGAGGCTGCGTATGATCGCAAACCAAGGCGGTAACGAACAGACCATGTCCCGACGAAGCAAGAAGCGGGACAGGAAAAAGTTTGTAATGCCGGGGGCGCGTCGGCCATTCGACCGAATCGAGCCGCCCAAGAATTAAGGATCTCTTTGCAGGGAGGCTTCACCATGAACATCAGCGTGACCGAAGAAACTCTTCAGACGCCGTTCAAGCCGAAGAAATCCGTGGCGCTTTCCGGCGTGACGGCAGGTAACACCGGGCTGTGCACCGTCGGCAAGACCGGCAACGATCTGCGTTACCGTGGCTACGACATTCTCGACATCGCCGAACGCTGTGAATTCGAGGAAGTCGCCCATCTGCTGGTGCATGGCAAATTGCCGACCATCGCCGAGCTGCGGGCCTACAAGATCCGGCTGAAAGCGAAGCGGAGCCTGCCGAGCAACGTCAAGACCGCGCTGGAATGCCTGCCGGCGTCGGCCCATCCGATGGATGTGATGCGGACCGGGGTCTCGGCGCTGGGCTGCGCGCTGCCGGAAAAGGACGATCACAATCTTCCCGGTGCCCGCGACATCGCCGACCGCCTGCTCGCCTCGCTCGGCTCGATGCTGCTTTATTGGTACCACTGGTCCAACAATGGCCGCCGCATCGAGGTCGAGACCGACGACGACTCGATCGGGGCCCATTTCCTGCACCTGCTGCACGGCCGCAAGGTGTCGGAGGTGTGGGAACGGGCGATGCACACCTCGCTGATCCTCTATGCCGAGCATGAATTCAACGCGTCCACCTTCACCGGCCGCGTCATTGCGGGGACCGGCTCCGACATGTATTCGGCGATCACCGGCGCGATCGGCGCGTTACGTGGGCCGAAGCATGGTGGAGCCAACGAAGCTGCATTCGAGATCCAGAAACGCTACGACAGTCCGGACGAGGCCGAGGCCGACATCCGCCGCCGGGTCGAAAACAAGGAAGTGGTGATCGGCTTCGGCCACCCGGTTTACACCGTTTCCGATCCGCGCAATCAGGTCATCAAAACCGTCGCCCACAAGCTGTCGGTCGATGCCGGATCGACCCGGATGTTCGACATCGCCGCCCGCATCGAGGCGGTGATGTGGGACGCCAAGAAGATGTTCCCCAACCTCGATTGGTTCAGCGCGGTCAGCTACCACATGATGGGGGTGCCGACCGCGATGTTCACGCCGCTGTTTGTCATCGCCCGCACCTCCGGATGGGCCGCCCACATCATCGAACAGCGCGTCGACAACAAGATCATCCGTCCGAGCGCTCACTATGTCGGACCGGACGATCGCGCCTTCGAGGCGATCGATCAGCGCCATTGACCCCCGGAAACGCCATGAGCCCCGCATCCTATCGCCGGCCGCTGCCCGGCCTGCCTCTCGACTATTTCGACGCCCGCGCCGCCATCGACGACATCCGCCCCGGGGCCTGGGACGGTCTGCCCTATGTCGCCCGCGTTCTGGCCGAGCAACTGGTGCGCCGCTGTGCCCCCGAGTTGCTGACCGATTCCCTGCGGCAGATCGTCGAGCGCCGCCGCGATCTCGATTTTCCCTGGTACCCCGCCCGGGTGGTCTGTCACGACATTCTCGGCCAGACCGCGCTGGTCGATCTGGCCGGCCTGCGCGACGCCATCGCCGACCAGGGCGGCGACCCGGCCCGGGTCAATCCGGTGGTGCCGACCCAGTTGATCGTCGATCACTCGCTCGCGGTCGAACATGGCGGCTTCGAGCCGGACGCCTGCGCCCGTAACCGCGCCATCGAGGATCGCCGCAACGAGGATCGCTTCCACTTCATCGACTGGACCCGGCGCGCTTTCGAGAACGTCGATGTGATCCCGGCCGGCAACGGCATCATGCACCAGATCAATCTGGAAAAGATGTCGCCGGTGATCCAGGTCCGCGACGGGGTGGCGTTTCCCGACACCTGCGTCGGCACCGACAGCCACACCCCGCATGTCGACGCGCTGGGGGTGATCGCCATCGGCGTCGGCGGCCTGGAGGCGGAAACGGTGATGCTCGGCCGCGCCTCGATGCTGCGGCTGCCGGACATCGTCGGGGTGCGCCTGACCGGCCGGCGTCCGCCCGGCATCACCACCACCGACATCGTGTTGGCGCTGACCGAGTTTCTGCGTCGGGAACGGGTGGTTGGGGCCTGGATCGAGTTTTTCGGCGATGGTGCGGCCAGCCTGTCGGTCGGCGACCGGGCGACGATTTCCAACATGTGCCCGGAATACGGCGCCACCGCCGCGCTGTTTCCGATCGACCGCCAGACCATCGATTACTTGACCCTGACCGGACGCGCGCCGGAGCAGGTCGCGCTGGTCGAGCACTACGCCAAGGTCACCGGTCTGTGGGCCGAGGCGCTGCACGACGTCGCCTATGAGCGCGTGCTGGAGTTCGATCTGGGCCACGTGGTGCGCGCCCTGGCCGGCCCCTCCAATCCGCATCGGCGCCTGCCGACCTCCGACCTTCGGGAACGCGCCATCGCCGTCAATCTCGCTCAGGCCCAGGCCGAGGAGCGGGCCGGCCGGCTGCCGGACGGCGCGGTCATCATCGCCGCGATCACCAGCTGCACCAATACCTCCAACCCGCGCAACATGATCGCCGCAGGCCTGCTGGCGCAAAAGGCGAACGCGCTGGGACTGGTGCGCAAGCCCTGGGTCAAGACCTCGCTCGCCCCGGGCTCCCAGGTCGTCCGGCTGTATCTGGAACAGGCCGGCTTGTTGCCCGAGCTGGAACAACTGGGGTTCGGCATCGTCGGCTATGCCTGCACCACCTGCAACGGCATGTCCGGTGCGCTTGATCCGAAAATCCAGCGCGAAATCGTCGAACGCGACCTCTATACAACGGCGGTGCTGTCCGGCAACCGCAACTTCGACGGCCGGATCCATCCCTACGCCAGGCAGGCGTTTCTCGCCTCGCCGCCGCTGGTGGTCGCCTACGCCATCGCCGGCACCATCCGTTTCGACATTGAACAGGATGTGCTGGGCATCGACCGGAGCGGTCGTCCGGTGCGGCTGGCTGATCTGTGGCCGTCCGACGCGGAAATCGATGCCATCGTCGCCGCCTCGGTCCGGCCCGAACAGTTCCGCCGGATCTACGATCCGATGTTCGCGCCTCGCCGCGAGGAGGCGACGGCGGTCAGCCCGCTGTATGACTGGCGTCCGGCCTCGACCTACATCCGCCGTCCGCCTTACTGGGACACCGAGGGGGTCGGCGCCCTGGCCGCCAATCCCCGCACGCTCCAGGGGATGCGGCCGTTGGCGCTGTTGCCGGACAACATCACCACCGACCATCTGTCGCCGTCCAATGCGATCCTGGCCGATTCCGCCGCCGGCGAGTACCTGACCCGGATGGGACTGCCGGAAGAGGATTTCAATTCCTACGCCACCCATCGCGGCGACCATCTGACCGCGATGCGCGCCACCTTCGCCAACCCGCAGTTGGTCAACGAAATGGCGGTGGTCGATGGCGTGGTGAAGAAAGGCTCCCTGACCCGCCTCGAACCGGACGGCACGGTGATGCGGATGTGGGAGGCGATCGAGACCTACCTTCAGCGCCGGCAGCCGCTGATCGTGATTGCCGGGGCCGATTACGGCCAGGGCTCGTCGCGCGACTGGGCGGCCAAGGGGGTACGTCTGGCCGGGGTCGAAGCGATCCTTGCCGAAGGATTCGAACGGATCCACCGCACCAACCTGATCGGCATGGGCGTGCTGCCGCTGGAGTTCAAGCCGGGGACGACGCGGCTGACGCTGGGCCTCGATGGCACCGAGACCTTCGACGTGATCGGCGAGCCCCAGCCGCGCGCCGATCTTGCCCTGCTCATTCATCGTCGTCAGGGCGAAGTCCTCTCGGTGCCGGTCACCTGCCGCCTCGATACCGCCGAGGACGTGTCGATCTATCAGGCGGGGGGGGTGCTGCAACGCTTCGCCCAGGATTTCCTGGCCGAGGAAAACGCCCGGAAGGAGTCCGCCTGATGACCGCCGCACCACAGATCCGCATTCCCGCCGCCTATATGCGCGGCGGCACCAGCAAGGGGGTGTTCTTTCGTCTGCAAGACCTGCCGGAACCCTGCCGGAGCCCGGGCGAGGCCCGCGACCGGCTGTTCCTGCGGGTGATCGGCAGCCCCGATCCCTATGGCAAGCACACCGACGGCATGGGCGGTGCCACATCGAGCACCAGCAAGGTCGTGATCCTGTCGAAAAGCACCCGGCCCGGCCATGATGTCGATTACCTCTATGGTCAGGTCGCCATCGACAGCGCCTTTGTCGATTGGTCGGGCAATTGCGGCAACCTGTCCACGGCGGCCGGAGCCTTTGCCCTCCATTCCGGGTTGGTCGATCCGGTGGAAATTCTGCCCAACGGTGTCTGCCCGGTGCGGATCTGGCAGGCCAATATCGGCAAGACCATCATCGCCCATGTTCCGATCGCTGATCATGCGGTCCAGGAAACCGGCGCTTTCGAACTGGACGGGGTGACCTTTCCGGCGGCCGAGATCCTGCTCGAATTCCTCGACCCGGCCGACGATGGGGACGAGGCGGGGGCGTTGTTCCCCACCGGCAATCTTGTGGACGAACTCGAGGTGCCCGAGGCGCTGGTGACCGGCGGCCGGCTCACGGCGACGCTGATCAATTCCGGCATCCCCACCATCTTCGTCAATGCCGCCGACCTCGGTTATCGCGGCACCGAATTGCAGGATGCGATCAACGGCGACGCGGCGGCTCTGGCCCGGTTCGAGGCGTTGCGCGCGATCGGCGCGCAACGGATGGGACTGATCAAGGATCCTGCCGAAGCGGTCCGCCGCCAGCATACGCCGAAGATCGCCTTCGTCGCGCCGCCGGCCGATTACGTCGCCTCCAGCGGGCGGACGGTCGCGGCCGACGAGATCGATCTGCTGGTGCGCGCCCTGTCGATGGGCAAGCTGCATCACGCGATGATGGGCACGGCGGCGGTGGCGATCGGCACCGCAGCGGCGATTCCCGGCACCCTGGTCAACCTCGCCGCCGGCGGTGGGGAACGCGGCGCGGTTCGCTTCGGCCATCCGTCGGGAACCCTGCGGGTCGGGGCGGAGGCCAGGCAGGTGGACGGCCGTTGGCGCGTCACCAAGGCGATCATGAGCCGCAGCGCCCGGATCCTGATGGAAGGGTGGGTCCGCGTCCCCGCCGATTCGTTCTGAACGACAAGGAAAAATCATGTCCACCCGTAAAAAGCTCAAGGATCTCGTCGAAGCCCGTCGTGGCATCATCGTTCCGGGCGCGTTCAACGCGCTGTCCGCCAAGGTGGTCGAGGATCTCGGCTTCGAGGCCATCTACGTCACCGGGGCCGGGGTCACCAACATGTGGTTTGGCCTGCCCGATCAGGGCTTCATGGGGCTGGCCGACATTGCCGACCACACCGCCCGCATCCGCGACGCGGTGAGCGTGCCGCTGATCGTCGATGCCGACACCGGCTTTGGCAATGCCCTCAACGTCTATCACACGGTGCGGACCCTGGAGCGCGCCGGCGCCGACTGCATCCAGTTCGAGGATCAGGTGGCGCCCAAGCGCTGCGGCCATTTCGCCGGCAAGGATGTCATTTCGACCGAGGAGGCCGTCGCCAAGATCAAGGCCGCCGCCGACGCCCGGCGTGACCCGGATCTGCTGATCATGGCCCGCACCGACGCCGCCGCCGTGCAGGGCTTCGAGGCGGCGGTCGAACGCGCCCAGCGCTTCGCCGAGGCCGGGGCCGACATCCTGTTCGTCGAGGCGGTGACGACGGCGGAGCAGATCCGCGCCTTGCCGCAGCGTCTGGCCCCGCCGCAGCTGATGAACATGGTGATCGGCGGCAAGACCCCGATCTTCAATGCCGACGAACTGGCCGATCTCGGCTACGGCATCGTGCTGTACGCCAACGCCGCCCTCCAGGGCGCGGTGGCGGGGATGCAGAAAGCCCTGACCGCGCTGCGCGACGACAAGGAGGTCAAAGAGGCGAGCGGGCTGGTCGCCCCGTTCGCCGAACGCCAGCGTCTGGTCGGCAAGCCGGCCTGGGACGCGCTCGAAAAGCGCTACAGCTAGCGCCAGGGCTTCCGCCCGCGGGCAATGCAATAAAGCTGCGCGGGCTCCCGCCCGCGGGCCCGGCCGGGGCGATGCCCCGGACCCCCCTTTGTTTTTATTGATAAAAAAAGGGAGGGGTTTGGGGAGCGTGCTCCCCAAGCGGGGCACGGGGCGGCAGCCCCGTGACGAGGCGACGAACCCGGGATATGACGATGAAGAAAATCAAAAGCGTTCTGGTCGCCAACCGGAGCGAGATCGCCATCCGCATCATGCGGGCGGCTTCGGAACTCGGCCTGCGCACGGTGGCGATCTACGCCAACGAGGACCGCTTCGCCCTGCACCGGTTCAAGGCGGACGAAAGCTATCTGGTCGGCGCGGGCCGCAAGCCGGTTGCCGCCTATCTCGACATCGACGACATCATCCGGATTGCCCGGCGGGCCAAGGTGGACGCGATCCATCCCGGCTACGGCTTCCTGTCGGAGAATCCCGACTTTGCCGAGGCCTGCGCCCGTGCCGGCATCGTCTTCATCGGTCCGCAACCGGCGGTAATGCGCGAACTCGGCAACAAGGTGGCGGCGCGGGCGTTGGCCGAGCGGGTCGGCGTGCCGGTGGTGCCGGCGACCGGGGCCTTGCCGGCGGATCCCGAGGCCTGCCACCGGCTGGCGGCGGAGATCGGCTATCCGCTGATGCTGAAGGCCAGTTGGGGCGGTGGCGGACGCGGCATGCGGGCGATCCATGAAGCAAGCGAACTGCTGCCGGCGATGGAGAGCGCCCGGCGCGAGGCGGCGGTCGCCTTCGGCAATGACGAGCTCTATCTGGAAAAGATGGTGACACGGGCCCGCCATGTCGAAGTCCAGGTGCTGGGCGACCTGCACGGCAACCGGGTCCATCTGTTCGAGCGCGATTGCTCGGTGCAGCGGCGCAATCAGAAAGTGGTCGAACGCGCCCCGGCGCCCTATCTCACCGCCGACCAGCGCGAAGCCCTGTGCGCGGCTGCGCTGAAGCTGGCGGGCGGGGTCGGCTACACCCATGCCGGCACCGTCGAGTTTCTGATGGATGCCGATACCGGGGCCTTCTATTTCATCGAGGTCAACCCCCGCATCCAGGTCGAGCATACCGTGACCGAGGAAGTCACCGGCCTCGATCTGGTCAAGGCGCAGATCGTCATCAGCGAGGGCGGCCGGATCGGCGCCAGCGATTTTCTGCCGGCCCAGGCGGAAATCCGTCTGTTGGGGCATGCCCTGCAATGCCGGGTGACCACCGAAGATCCGGAAAACGGCTTCACCCCGGATTACGGCAAGCTGACCGCCTATCGCAGCGCCGCCGGGGCCGGGATCCGGCTCGATGCCGGCACCGCCTATACCGGGGCCATCATCACGCCCTATTACGATTCCCTGCTGGTCAAGGTCACCGCGCGCGGCCACGACAAGGACGAGGCGATCCGTCGCATGGATCGGGCGCTGCGCGAATTCCGCGTGCGGGGCGTGGCGACCAATCTGGCCTTCCTCGAAAACCTGATCCGCCATCCCGCTTTCCGCGCCGGCACCTGCACGACGCGCTTCATCGACACCACCCCGGAGCTGTTCAGCTTCAAGCCGCGCCGTGACCGGGCGTCCCGGTTGCTCCGTTTCGTCGGCGAGGTGACGGTCAACGGCAATCCGGAGATGAAGGGACGGGCGAAGCCGGCCCTGCCGCTGCCGAAGCCGTGCCTGCCCCCCGCCGACCTCGGCGTCGCGCCGGCGCCCGGCAGCCGCGACCGGTTGCACGCGCTGGGGCCAGAGGGATTTGCCCGCTGGATGCGGGAGGAACGGCGTCTGCTGCTGACCGACACCACCATGCGCGATGCCCACCAATCGCTGTTCGCCACCCGGATGCGCACCGCCGACATGGTGGCGGTGGCGCCCCATTATGCCCGGCTGCTGCCCGAGCTGTTCTCGCTCGAATGCTGGGGCGGGGCGACCTTCGACGTGGCGATGCGGTTCCTCAAGGAAGATCCGTGGGAACGGCTCGACCGCCTGCGCGCGGCCGTGCCCAACACGCTGTTCCAGATGCTGCTGCGCGGTTCCAACGCGGTCGGCTACACCAATTACGCCGACAACGTGGTGCGCTATTTCGTCCAGCAGGCCGCCGCCCATGGCATGGACCTGTTCCGCGTGTTCGATTCGCTGAACTGGGTCGAAAACATGCGGGTATCGATGGATGCGGTGATCGAGGCCGGCGCTCTGTGCGAGGGGACGATCTGTTATACCGGCGATCTGCACGACCCCGATCGCGCCAAATACCATCTGCGTTATTACGTCGCGATGGCCAAAGAGTTGGAAAAAGCCGGCGCCCACATCATCGGGATCAAGGACATGGCCGGAATCTGCCGGCCGGCTGCCGCCCGGGCTCTGGTCAAGGCGCTGAGGGAGGAGGTCGGCCTGCCCCTCCATTTCCACACCCACGATACCGGTGGCGGCGCGGTGGCCAGCGTGCTGGCGGCGGTCGAGGCCGGAATCGACGCGGTCGATGGCGCGATGGACGCGATGAGCGGTCTGACCTCGCAACCCAGCCTGGGCGCCATCGTCGCCGCGCTGGAATTCACCGAGCGCGATACCGGCCTGACCCCGGGCCGGATCGCTCCCTTCTCCCGCTATTGGGAAAATGTGCGGCGCTGTTACGCGCCGTTCGAGGCGGACATCCGCGCCGGCACCTCCGACGTTTACCGCCACGAGATGCCGGGGGGGCAGTACACCAACCTGCGCGAACAGGCCCGCGCGATGGGGCTGGACCATCGCTGGAACGAGGTCGCCCAGGCCTATGCCGACGTCAACCGTCTGTTCGGCGACATCGTCAAGGTGACGCCGTCGTCGAAAGTGGTCGGCGATCTGGCGCTGTTGATGGTCGCCAACGACCTGACGCCGGACGACGTCGCCGATCCGAACCGGGACATCGCCTTCCCGGATTCGGTGGTGGCGATGATGCGGGGCGAGCTGGGTTATCCCGCCGATGGTTTTCCCCGGGATCTTCAGGCACGCATCCTGAAGGGTCGGACGCCGATCGAGGGTCGCGCCGGGGCGCACCTGCCGCCGGTCGATCTCGACCGGGCGCGCGACGAGGGCGAGAAGGCGGTCGGCCGCCACCTCAGCGACACCGATCTGGCCAGTTGGCTGATGTATCCCAAGGTGTTCGCCGATTATGCCGACCATCACCGCCGATACGGCACTGTCGCCGATCTGCCGACCCCGGTGTTCTTTTACGGCTTGAGCGACCGGGACGAGGTCACGGTCGATCTCGAACCGGGCAAGACGCTGATCGTGCGGATGCTCGGCAAAAGCGAGAGCGTGGAAGAGGGCGAGGTCAAGCTGTTCCTCGAACTGAATGGCCAGCCCCGACCACTGCGGATCGCCCGCGCCGGTCTGCACGGTTCGGTCCGAACCCGGCCCCAGGCGGAGGAGGGCAACCCGGCCCATCTTGCCGCGCCGATGCCCGGGATGGTCGCCGTCGTCGCGGTCAAACCGGGGCAAAGGGTGACGAAGGGCAGCCCGCTGCTGTCGATCGAGGCGATGAAAATGGAAATGGCGATCGCCGCCGAGCGTGACGCCACCGTGCTGCGCGTTCACGTCGCGCCGGGCGACGTGCTCAAGGCCAAGGATCTGCTGATCGAGTTCGCCTGAGGGACTGTGCTGTTGGATGCCGCCGTCCCCCGGGGCGGCCTGGAACGAGTGAGAGGATCTGGTCATGCTTGAAGCCTATCGCCAGCATGTCGCCGAGCGCGCCGCGCTTGGGATTCCCCCCCTGCCGCTGTCGGCGGCCCAGACCGAGGCGCTGGTCGCCCTGTTGCGCGATCCGCC
>NZ_JBHUIY010000056.1:0-15414 GCF_042683125.1 Phaeospirillum tilakii | reverse complement strand
GATCGCCAGCGCCCCCTCGGCCGCGCCGGATCGGCCGGGGCGGCAGCGCCCCGCGGCCGGGCGCTGCGGCCGGAACGCCTGCCACATCCGGTCGCGGAAGGCGCGCAGATACTGGATCCGTACCGAATCGTCGGCGATGGTGCCGGCGCGCTCGGTCAGGGCGCGGTCGAGCCCGGCGCGGCGCTCGGGGGTGTCGAGCGGCCGTCCCTCGGTCTCCAGCCGCCACGCCGCCTCGATCAGCGGCTCGGCCTGCTCCAGCACCCGCGCCATCGCCGCCGGGCCCTGGCCGCGCAGCAGCGAATCCGGATCCTCGGGCGCCGGCAGCACGGCGAAGCGCAGCGACTGGCCCGGCTTCAGCAGCGGGAAGGCCCGCTCCAGCGCCCGGGCCATCGCCCGCTGGCCGGCGGCATCGCCGTCGAGGCAGAGGATCGGCTCGGGGGCCAGTCGCCACAGGATCTCGAGCTGGGATTCGGTCAAAGCGGTGCCGAGCGGGGCCACCGCGTGGGGAAAGCCGGCCTGATGCAGCGCGATGACGTCCATGTAGCCCTCGACCGCCACCACCGTGCCGCGCTCGCGGGCGGCGTCGCGGGCCAAAGCGAGGCCGAACAGCACGCCCCCCTTGTGGAACAGCGGGGTCTCGGGCGAGTTGAGATATTTGGGCTGGCCGTCGCCGAGGATGCGGGCGCCGAAGCCGATGACGCGGCCGCGCCGGTCGGTGATCGGGAACATCACCCGGCCGCGGAAATAATCGAAGGCGGCACCGCCGCCCTCGGGCCGGCGCAGCAGGCCGGCTTCGGTCAGCAGGCTTTCCGGCAGGCTGGCGCTCATCAGCGCGCTCCGCAGCGCGTCGCGCGAATCGGGGGCCCAGCCGAGGCGGAAGCGGGCGATGGTGGCGTCGGTCAGGCCGCGCCGCTTGAGATAGGCCAGCCCCTCCGCCCCGCCCGGGCGGCGCAGCTGGGCCTCGAACCAGGCGCAGGCCGCCTCCAGCGCCTCGTGCAGGCCGGCGCGCTGGCGTTCGCGCGCCTGGGCCTCGGGGGTGGGGCGGGGGATCTCCAGCCCGGCCTCGCTTGCCAGCCGCTCGACCGCCTCGGTGAAGCCGAGATTGCCGGCCTGCATCTCGAAGGCGATCACGTCGCCATGGGCGCCGCAGCCGAAGCAGTGATAGAAGCCCTTGTCCTCGTTGACGGTGAAGGACGGGGTCTTCTCGTTGTGGAACGGGCACAGGCCGAGATGCTCGCGCCCCTTGCGGGTCAGCTTGACCCGGCGCCCGACCACCGCCACCAGCGACAGCCGGGTGCGCAGCTCTTCGAGAAAGGAGGGGGGGAACGCCATCGCGCGGATCCGACCATCGGGGCGGGCTGGGGCCGGCGGCCCGGAGCCTTCGTTTTATCCTCTTGACCGGCCGAGCGGGGGCTTTTTCTGCGGCGGCGGCCGGTCAGGCGGCGCCGAGACGGGCCTTGACCGCCGCGCTGGCGCGGGCGAAATCCATCCGTCCGGCATAACGCTCCTTGAGCGCGGCCATGATCCTGCCCATGTCCTTGATACCGGTGGCGCCGAGGTCGGCGATGACGGACCCGATCGCGGCCTCCACCTCGTCGGCGGTCATCTGGCGCGGCAGGAAGCGCTCGATGACGGTGATTTCCTCGGCCTCCTGCTCGGCCAGTTCGAGCCGGCCGCCCTGCTCGTAGAGGACGATGCTTTCGCGCCGCTGCTTGATCATCGACTGGAGCATCTGGAGGATTTCCTCGTCGGGAATCCCGTCGGACAGCCCGCGCGGCCGCGCCGCGATGTCGCGGTCCTTCAGCGCCGCCAGGATCAGCCGCACCGTCGCGACGGTGCGGGTGTCCTTGCCCAGCATCGCCGTCTTCAGGGCGTCGTTCAATTGTCCGCGCAACATCACCGTCTCCCTTCGCCCGCTCCGGTCCCCGCCGTACCGGGAAAGGGCTCACGCTAGCGCAATTCCCCGCCGAAGAAAAGCGCGGCATCCAAAAGACAAACAATTGAAATGGCGTCGCTTTTCCCCCGATGCGCGAAAGCTTGACTTCGCATCGGCCGCTCTTTATAAGCCCCGCAGCCATCTGCCGCCGACCGGGCCCGCCGCGGCCCCCTCCGAACCCCGGGACTTTTGCCTGTCGCGAAATGTCCCGGCGTGCGTCTGCGGCCGCGCCAGACGAAGGAACCGACATGTCCAACCATGACGCCACCGCTCCCCGCACCCCTGCCGCGGGAGACGGTTTCGACGCGCCGCGCCCGCCGGGCGCCACCGGCGCGCTGGTGCTGGCCGACGGCACCGTGTTCTGGGGCCGGGGCATCGGCGCCGCCACCGCCCAGGTCGGCGAGGTGGTGTTCAACACCGCGATGACCGGCTATCAGGAAACCCTGACCGATCCGTCCTATGCCGGCCAGATCATCACCTTCACCTTTCCCCATATCGGCAATGTCGGCACCAACGCCGAGGACATCGAGACCCTGACCCCGGCGGCGCGCGGTCTGATCCTGCGCGCCGACATCACCCCGCCGGCCAACTGGCGCGCCGCCAAGCCGCTGGAAGACTGGCTGGTCAGCCACGGCATCCCCGGCCTCGCCGGTCTCGACACCCGCGCCCTGACCCGGCGCATCCGCGCCAAGGGCGCCCCGGCCGGCGTGGTGGTCCACGCCCCCGACGGCCGGTTCGACCTGCCGGCGCTGGCGGCGCTGGCCCGCGACTGGCCCGGCCTCAAGGGGATGGACCTCGCCCGCGAGGTGACCTGCCGTCAGTCCTACGGCTGGGACGAGAGCGAATGGACCCTGCGCGGCGGCTATGGCCGCCAGGGCGAGCCGCGCTGCCATGTCGTCGCGGTCGATTTCGGCGCCAAGCGCAACATCCTGCGCTGTCTCGCCGCCGCCGGCTGCCGCGTCACCGTGGTGCCGGCCGAATCGACCGCCGAGGACGTGCTGCGCCACCGTCCCGACGGGGTGTTCCTGTCCAACGGCCCGGGCGACCCCGCCGCCACCGGCGCCTATGCCGTGCCGATGATCCAGGGGGTGCTCGAATCCGGCCTGCCGCTGTTCGGGATCTGCCTCGGCCATCAGATGCTGGCGCTGGCGCTGGGGGCCAAGACCTTCAAGATGGACACCGGCCATCGCGGCGCCAACCATCCGGTCAAGGACCTCGAAACCGGCAAGGTCGAGATCACCAGCCAGAATCACGGCTTCGTCGTCGACGAGGCCAGCCTGCCGGCCGGGGTCGCCGTCACCCACCGCTCGCTGTTCGACGGCTCGGTCGAGGGGATCGCCGTCGCCGGCCGCCCGGTGTTCTCGGTGCAGTACCACCCCGAAGCGAGCCCTGGCCCGCAGGATTCCCATTACCTGTTCCAGCGTTTCGTCGATAAGATCGCCGCCGCGAAATAAAGTCCGTCCTGCAGGGGCGCGCACCGGGCCGGTCGGGCCGGGCGCGTGCCCCGGGGCGGCGCGCGCCACCGGCCCGGCCGGCTTGGCGCCGCACCGCCCCGCGATGAGTTCCAGAGCCTTCCCCGGTCGCTTCGGATCGCGGAAGGCTCTGGTTTATGCCTGACCGAGAAAAGTCCCGGGAACCCGCCGTCATGCCCAAACGCACAGACATCCGCTCCATCCTCATCATCGGCGCCGGCCCGATCGTCATCGGTCAGGCCTGCGAATTCGATTATTCCGGCGTTCAGGCCTGCAAGGCGCTGAAGGAGGAGGGCTACCGGGTCATCCTGGTCAATTCCAACCCGGCGACGATCATGACCGATCCCGGGCTGGCCGACGCCACCTACATCGAGCCGATCACCCCCGATTTCGTCGCCCGCATCATCGAGAAGGAGCGCCCCGACGCGCTGCTGCCGACGATGGGCGGCCAGACCGCGCTCAACACCGCGATGAAGCTGGCCGACATGGGCGTGCTGGAGAAGTTCGGGGTCGAGATGATCGCCGCCAAGCGCGACGTGATCGCCAAGGCCGAGGACCGGCTGCTGTTCCGCGAGGCGATGGACAAGATCGGCCTCGACAGCCCGCGCTCGCGGCTGGTCCGCTCGCTGGCCGAGGCGCGCGAGGCGCTGTCCGAGGTCGGGCTGCCGGCGATCATCCGCCCGAGCTTCACCCTGGCCGGCACCGGCGGCGGCATCGCCTACAATGTCGCCGAGTACGAGCAGATCGTCGCCGGCGGCCTTGCCGCCAGCCCGGTCCACGAGGTGCTGGTCGAGGAATCCGTGCTCGGCTGGAAAGAGTACGAGATGGAGGTGGTGCGCGACCGCAAGGACAATTGCATCATCATCTGCTCGATCGAGAACGTCGATCCGATGGGGGTGCATACCGGCGATTCGATCACCGTCGCCCCGGCGCTGACGCTGACCGACAAGGAATACCAGATCATGCGCAACGCCTCGATCGCGGTGCTGCGCGAGATCGGGGTCGATACCGGCGGGTCGAACGTCCAGTTCGCGGTCAATCCGAAGGACGGCCGGATGACGGTGATCGAGATGAATCCGCGCGTGTCGCGCTCCTCGGCGCTGGCCTCGAAGGCCACCGGCTTCCCGATCGCCAAGGTCGCGGCCAAGCTGGCGGTCGGCTACACCCTCGACGAGCTGGCCAACGACATCACCGGGGTGACTCCGGCCTCGTTCGAGCCGACCATCGATTACGTCGTCACCAAGATTCCGCGCTTCACCTTCGAGAAGTTCCCCGGCGCCGACCCCAACCTGACCACCTCGATGAAGTCGGTCGGCGAGGCGATGGCGATCGGCCGCACCTTCCAGGAATCGCTCCAGAAGGGCCTGCGCTCGATGGAGACCGGCCTGACCGGCCTCGACGAGGTCGAGATCCCCGGCACCAATGCCAGCGACATGAAGGACGCGGTCAAGAAGGCGCTGGCCCAGCCGCGCCATGACCGCATCCTGGTGATCGCCCAGGCCTTCCGCCTCGGCCTGACGGTCGAGGAAGTCCAGGCGATCTGTTTCTACGATCGCTGGTTCCTCAACCAGATCAAGGGCATCGTCGATGCCGAGGAAGAGGTCCGCGCCCAGGGGCTGCCGATCGACGCCCCCGGCCTGCTGCGCCTCAAGAAGATGGGCTTCTCCGACCAGCGGCTGGCCAAGCTGTCGGGCAAGACCCTGACCGAGACCGCCTTCCGCCGCGACGTGTTCAACGTCAAGCCGGTCTACAAGCGGATCGACACCTGCGCCGCCGAATTCCCCTCCTCGACCGCCTACATGTATTCCTGCTACGAGGGCGACGGGCTCAACCCGCCCGAATGCGAGGCCGAGCCCAGCGACCGCGACAAGGTGGTGATCCTCGGCGGCGGTCCCAACCGGATCGGCCAGGGCATCGAGTTCGATTATTGCTGCGTTCATGCCGCCTATGCGCTGGAGGAATCCGGCCGCGAGACGATCATGGTCAACTGCAACCCGGAAACCGTCTCGACCGATTACGACACCTCGGACCGGCTCTATTTCGAGCCGCTGACCGCCGAGACGGTGGTCGATCTGGTCAAGGTCGAGCAGCGCAAGGGCAAGGTGCTCGGCTGCATCGTCCAGTTCGGCGGCCAGACCCCGCTGAAGCTGGCCCACGCCCTCGAAAACGCCGGGATCCCGATCCTCGGCACCAGCCCGGATTCGATCGACCTCGCCGAGGACCGCGAACGCTTCCAGCATCTGCTCCAGCAGCTCGGCCTGCGCCAGCCGGCCAACGGCACCGCCCGCTCGCTGGAAGAGGCCAAGGCGGTGGCCGCGCGGATCGGCTACCCGGTGGTGATCCGGCCGAGCTTCGTCCTCGGCGGCCGGGCGATGCAGATCGTCTATGACGACGAGGCGCTCGAACGCTACATGCGCGAGGCGGTGGTGGTGTCGGGCAGCGACCCGGTGCTGATCGATTTCTACCTGAAGGACGCGATCGAGATCGACGTCGACGCCCTGTGCGACGGCGAGCAGGTCTATGTCGCCGGCATCATGCAGCACATCGAGGAGGCCGGGATCCATTCCGGCGATTCCGCCTGCTCGCTGCCGCCTTATTCGCTCGACGAGACCATCATCGCCGAACTGGAGCGGCAGACCATCGCCCTGGCCAAGGCGCTCCAGGTGGTCGGGCTGATGAACGTCCAGTACGCGGTCAAGGACGGCACCGTCTACATCCTCGAGGTCAATCCGCGCGCCAGCCGCACCGTGCCCTTCGTCGCCAAGGCCACCGGGGTGCCGATCGCCAAGATCGCGGCGCGGGTGATGGCCGGCGAGAAGCTGGCTTCGTTCGGCCTGACCACCCGGCCGACGATGAAGCATGTCGCGGTCAAGGAAGCGGTGTTCCCGTTCGCCCGCTTCCCCGGCGTCGACATCCTGCTCGGGCCGGAAATGAAATCGACCGGCGAGGTGATGGGGATCGATTCCGATTTCGCCCGCGCCTTCGCCAAGAGCCAGCTCGGCGCCGGCACCACCCTGCCGCTCGAAGGCGGGGTGTTCCTGTCGGTCAAGGAGGGCGACAAGCCGGCGATGGTCGCCATCGCCCGCCGCCTGCTCGGGATGGGCTTCAAGGTGATGGCCACCGACGGCACCGCCCGCTATCTGCGCGAGCACGGCATCCCCGAGGTCGGCGTGCTCAACAAGGTGCTGGAAGGCCGGCCCCATTGCGTCGATGCGATGATGAACGGTCAGATCCATCTGGTGGTCAACACCACCGAGGGCAGTCAGGCGGTCAAGGACAGCTTTTCGATCCGCCACACCGCGCTGACCCGCAACATCCCGCACTATACGACGGTGGCCGGGGCTCGCGCCGCGGTGGAGGCGATCGAGGCGTTGCGCCGCGGCACCCTTGATGTGGCGCCGTTGCAGTCGTATTTTGATCCTTCGTTCTAAAGAGCGGCAAGAGGGGCGGCGGCCGATCGGCCTGCCGCCCGGTGGTTCCGTTTGACCGGGGTTTCTTGATGGAAAAAATCCCAATGACTCCTGCCGGACTGGCCCAGCTGGAGGATGAGCTGAGAACGCTCAAATCGATCGAGCGGCCGGCGGTGATCCGCGCGATCGCCGAGGCGCGCGAGCATGGCGACCTGTCCGAAAACGCCGAATATCACGCGGCGCGCGAACGGCAGAGCTTCATCGAGGGCCGGGTGGTCGAACTCGAGGACATCATCTCCCGCGCCCAGGTGATCGATGCCTCGACCCTGTCGGGGGATCAGGTCCGCTTCGGTGCCACCGTCACCCTCGCCGACGAGGATTCCGACGACGAGGTGGCCTACACCATCGTCGGTGCCCACGAGGCCGACATCAAATCCGGGCGGATGTCGGTTCACTCGCCGCTCGCTCGCGCCCTGATCGGCAAGCATGTCGGCGAATCCGTCGAGGTCACCACCCCCGGCGGCTCGAAATCCTACGAGATCGTCAACGTTCGGTTCGGCTGAACGCTAGAGCGGATCGCGGAAGGATCGCAAGATCCTGGAGCGTGAATCCGCTCTAGAATCAAAGTGCTCTAGGCCAAGGGGCGCGCCCCTTGGCGAACCCGCGGAGGGGCGGTCGCCCCTCCACCCCCTCGAGTCTAGCGCCGGGCTTTGCGCAGCACGTCGAGCACGCCCTCGACTCCGCCGGCCGCGATGTCGTCGGCCAGGCTGCCCCATGGGCGGTCGAGCCGGCCATGCGGCACCGCGCCCTGTTGGCTGGCCTGACCGAGTTCGTGGTCGGCGGTGTCGCTGAGTCGCCAGACCAAGGCGAGGCGGTCGCCGTCCGGCAGAGGGGTGACCACGCTTTGCACCCGCAGCGTCAGATCGGCGGGGGTATCTCCCTCGACCAGGGTCAGGCCGCTGTCGGCCAGCCGACGCCGCATCGCCGCCGCCAGCGCGGCATCGCCGTCGCCGGGCAGGCCCGTCGGCGGGATCAGGCGCAGGCGGGGGCCGGGCGGGGCGGCGGCCGGTTCTGGCGGCGGGGTTTCGTCGAGCGCCGGCAGCAGGGCGGTGACCAGTTCGGCGGCGAGGCCATCGGTCAGCGCCGGGGTGGCGGCGGTCCAGGCGGCGGCGGGCAAGCTGCGGGTCAGGTCGAACGGGGGCCGGTCGCCGCGTGACAGGCGCCAATGCAGCCGCACCGTGCCGTCGCGGCTTTCGCTGTCGGCGGCGAGGGTCCAGGCGGACTCGCCCGGCAGGGGGCGGGTCGAGGCCGGGATCTCGGCTTCCAGCAGGGCGCGGACCACCGCCGCCGCCAGCGCCGGGCCGGGGCCGGGTCCGGCCGGCGGCACCACCACCACCGCCCGCGCCGCCTGCGGGCGCGGGGCCTCCGGGCTGCCGTCATGGCGGAACGGTTGCGGCAGGTCGCCGCAGCCGGCCAGCAGCAGGGCGGCCAGCGTCACTCCGGCCGGCAGAACTCGCACCGTCTCAGCCTTCCAGCAGGATCGCCGACATTTGCCGGCCGTAATCGGCCTCGCCGCGCTGGCTGCCGCGCCGGTAGCTGAAGAAGCGGGCCTCGTCGCGGTAGGTGTCGGCCGGCACCCGGGTCACCTCGGTGACGCCGGCGCGGGCCAGCCGGCGCGAGACATAGCCGGGCAGGTCGAACAGGTAGCGTCCCTCGGTGAAGGGCGAGGGGGCGAAGAAATCGGCGTTGATCAGGTCCTGATCGACGAACGGCTCGGGGAAGTCGCGGCCGACCTCGTAGCTGCGATGGCCGATGCAGGGGCCGATCGCCGCCAGGATCGAATCCGGCCGGGCGCCGAGGGCGACCATCGCCGCCACGGTGGCGTCGAGCACGCCGCCGAGCGCGCCGCGCCAGCCGGCATGGGCGGCGCCGATCACCCGGGCGCGCGGATCGGCCAGCAGCACCGGGGCGCAATCGGCGGTGAGGATGCCGAGCACCAGTCCGGGCCGGTCGGTCACCATCGCGTCGGCCTTGGGCGGATCGGCCGGGTCCCAGGGTTCGCGCACCGTCACCACCTCGGCGCTGTGGATCTGGGACAGGGTGCACAAGGCTGCGGCCGGCTGGTCGAGCATCGCCATCGCCCGCGCCCGGTTGGCGGCCACCGCCGCCGGATCGTCACCCGAACCCGGGCCGCAATTGAGCGAGGCGTAGATCCCGGTCGAGACCCCGCCTTCGCGGGTGAAAAAGGCGTGCCGCAGGCACGAAACCTCGTTGAACAGCGACAAAGTGATCATGCGGGGGAGGATCCTTGCGGCTCCAGGCCGGGGAGCCGGGGCAAAGACGGGGAGGCGAGGGCCAGAACGTGGAACAGGGTGCCCATTTCGCCCGGATCGATCAAGCGCCGCGCGCCGCTGGCCAGCAAGGCCGCCTGCTCCGCCGTCGCCCCCCGCATCAGCATCGTCACCCGTTCCTCGATTCCCATCCGCGACAGGAACACGCCCTGCGGCACCGGCCCCTCGGCCCGGGCCCCGGCGGCGGTGGCGGCGGCGGCGAGGCGGGCGAAATCGACATGGGCGGTCAGGTCGGCCAGACCGGGATCGTCCAGCACCGAGTGATAGCGGTGGCGCCGCACCGCCTGGAGGGTCTCGCCCACTCCCGACAGAGGCGGGCCGTAATCGACGATCAGGGCGGCGCCGCCGGCCTCGGCCAGCCGTCGCCCCAGCGTCGCCGCCAGCGCCTCGCCCGCCTCGCCGCGCTCGACGATGGTGCCGTCGGGGGCCTCGGCCGGCAGATCGGGCCGGGTCACCACCGCCCCGGTCAGGAAGCAGAACCGGCCGTCGCCATCGAGCCCGACCAGCCGGTCGCGCCACACCGCGCCGTCGCGGACGAACTGGCGGATCGGCAGGGCGTCGAACAATTCGTTGGCGACCAGCAGCAGCGGCCCGGCCGGCAGCTGGCCGACCCGTTCGACCCAGGCCACGCTCTCGCCGGCCAGGGTCTGGCGCTGGCGGTTGCGCAGCGCCGGGCTGGTCTCGACCAGCACCACCTCGAGGGCGCGGAAGAATTCGGGGCGGATCCGCGCCGTGCGCAGCAGGTCGGCCATCAGGGTGCCGCGGCCCGGCCCAATCTCGGCCAGCACCACCCGGCGCGGCGATCCCATCGCCTGCCACGCCAGCAGGCACCACAGCCCGATCAGTTCGCCGAAGATCTGGCTGATCTCGGGGGCAGTGGTGAAGTCGCCGCCCAGCCCGAACGGGTCGCGGCCGGTGTAATAGCCCAGTTCGGGGTGATAGAGCGCGGTGGCCATGTATTCCGCCACCGGAATCGGCCCGTGGCGGTGGATGCGTTCGGCGAGGATCCCGGCCACCGTTGCGCTCATCGCCCCCTCCCTCCCGTGCGGGGCCGGCGGTTCAGGCCGTCTTGCCGCGATAGGCGGCCCAGACCAGCCCGGCCCCGACCAGCACCAGCGGCACCGACAGCAATTGCCCCATGGTGAACCCGGCCCACAGGAAGCCGAGATGGGCGTCGGGCTGGCGGAACACCTCGCCCGCCATCCGGGCCAGACCATAGCCGGCCAGGAACACCCCCGACAGCGCGCCGGGGCGGTGCCGCAGCCCGGTGAAGCGCCACAGCAGGAACAGCAGCAGCCCGAGCGCGGCCCCCTCCAGTCCGGCCTGATAAAGCTGGCTGGGATGGCGCGGCTCCGGCCCGCCGCCCGGGAACACCATCGCCCAGGGCAGATCGGGCGGGGCGACCCGGCCGTACAGCTCGCCATTGACGAAATTGGCGATGCGGCCGAAGAACTGGCCGATCGGCTCGGCGCAACAGATCACGTCGCCGATCAGGAACAGATTGCGGCCGCGCCGGCGGGCAAACAGGATGATCGCCAGAATCACCCCGAGCGCGCCGCCATGGAACGACATGCCGCCGTGCCACAATTGCGGGATCTCCAGCGGGTGCTGGAAAAAATAGGCCGGCTTGTAGAACAGCACGTAGCCGAGCCGGCCGCCGAGGATCACCCCGAGGGTGGCCCAGGCGAGGAAATCATCGACCTCCTCGCCGGTCATCGCGTTGGGGGGGCGGGCGGCGAGGGCGCGGACATAGCGCCAGCCCAGCACCAGACCGGAAATGTAGGCCAGGGCGTACCAGCGCAAGGCGAAGGGTCCTAGATGCAGGGCGACCGGGTCGATGTCGGGGTAGGGCAGGCTCATCGGTAGCGGTCCGCCGCGGCGAGGTACTGCTTGACGTAGGTCTCGACCCCGGTCTCCAGGCTGGTGAAGGGGCGGTCATAGCCGGCGGCGCGCAGGCGATCGACCCGGGCCTCGGTGAAATACTGGTACTTGTCGCGGATCTCGATCGGGGTGTCGCGGAACTTGATCAGCGGCTCGCGCCCGACCGCGCGGTAGACCGCGGTGGCGAGGTCGAGGAACGACCGCGCCTTGCCGGTGCCGACGTTGAACAGGCCGTTGACGTGGGGATTGTCGAACGCCCACATCGCCACGTCGACCACGTCGCCGATCCAGATGAAGTCGCGCAGCTGGCCGCCGTCCGGATATTTCGGATGGTGCGAGCGGAACAGCTGATAGGCGGCCCCGGCGGCGGCGTGGGGGTAGATCTGCGCCACCACGCTCTGCTGGGTGCCCTTGTGATATTCGTTGGGGCCGTAGACGTTGAAGAATTTCAGCCCGACCCATTGCGGCGGCAGGCGCGATCCGACCGAGAGCTTGCGGGCGACGCGGCGGTCGAACAGGTGCTTCGACCAGCCATAGGCGTTGAGCGGCTGGAGCTTGGCGAGATGCTCGATCGAGCATTCGTCGTCGAAGCCCTGGCTGCCGTCGCCGTAGGTCGCCGCCGACGAGGCGTAGATCAGGCGGACGTTGTTGTTGGCGCACCATTTCCACAGCGCCAGCGTCAGCGAGAAATTGTTGGCGACGATCTTGTCGGCGTCGGTCTCGGTCGTCGCCGAGATCGCCCCCATGTGGAACACCGCCTCGAGGGTCTTGCGGTTGGCTTCGAGGAAATCGAACAGCTGTTCCGGATGAACGATGTCGGCCAGTTCGCGCTTGGCGATGTTGTGCCATTTGGTGCCGGTGCGCAGGCGGTCGCAGGCGACCAGCTTGCCGGCATGGCGCTGTTCGAGCGCGGCCAGGATGTTCGATCCGATGAAGCCGGCGCCGCCGGTGACAAGAATCATCGCACGCTCTCCGAGCTTGGATCCTACCGTGGTTATAGGCGCACCGCCCAATCCGCCGCAAGCGGCGGAACCGTGACGGCGGTCCGGACCGGGCCTCAGCCGCCCGTCACCGCCGCCTTGATCCGTTCCACCGCCTCGACCAGCGCCGCGCGCAGCGGCGGCTCCATCGCGGCGTGGCCGGCGTCGGGCACCATCCGCAGCAGCGCCCCCGGCCAGGCGCGGGCCAGGGCGAAGGCGGTGTGGGGCGGACAGATCACGTCATAGCGGCCCTGGACGATGATCGCCGGCAGGTGCCGGATCGCCGCCATCCCGTTCAGCAGCTGGCCGGGGGCGAGGAAGCCCTGATGGGCCATGTAATGGGCCTCGATCCGGGCCAGGGCCAGACCGGAGGGGCCGACCGGACCGGGCTCCTCGGCCAGCGGCAGCAGGCGGGCGCAGGCCTCCTCGTAGGCGCACCACGCCCGCGCCGCCGGCAGATGGATCGCCGGATCGGGATGGTTGAGCCGGCGGCGCCATGCCGTCAGCCCCTCCTCGCGCTCCTCGGGCGGCAGGAAGGTGGCGAAGCGGCGGCCGGCCTCGGGGAAGAACCGCCCCATCCCGGTCAGGAACCAGTCGATCTCGGCGGCGGAGAACAGGAACACCCCGCGCAGCACGAAGCCGAGGCAGCGGGTCGGATGGGCCTGACCGTAGGCCAGCGCCAGGGTGCTGCCCCACGACCCGCCGAACAGCAGCCAGCGTTCGATGCCGAGATGGCGGCGCAGCCGTTCGAAATCGGCGATCAGGTCGGCGGTGGTGTTGGCCTCGACCGAGGCCGCCGGGCGCGACTGGCCGCAGCCGCGCTGATCGACCAGCAGGATCCGCCAGAAGCCCGGGTCGAAGAAGCGGCGATAGGCCGGCTGGGTGCCGGCGCCGGGACCGCCATGGACGAACAGCACCACCGGGCCGGTCGGGTTGCCCGACAGTTCCCAATGGATCTCGTGCCCGTCGCCCACCGGCAGCCAGCCGGACTCGCGGGATTCGATCGGCGGGAACAGTTCCATCACGCCTCGGCGGAAAAGACGGGCTGCATCGTTTGCCGACTATGACACGATCGGCCGGGGCGGGCCAGACGGCAGCGGGACCGCCTGGCCTCCGCACGAGAGGCTGGAGAAGGCGTCCGTCCCCAGGCATACTCCCCCGATTGTTCTGCCTTTGCCGTTCCGTCCGAGGATCCATGCCGGCCGTCCGTTTTCCCGCCGTTGTCCCGATCACCGATGCCCGCGCGGGCGGGGTGGTCCCGCCCGGCGCCGGTTCGGCCGGGCGGAGTCCGTCGCCGCGCCACCGTGGATCGGGTCGATGGCATCCTGGCTGATCCTCGGCGGCGGCACCCTGCTGCTGCTGGTCGGGCTGGGCTGGCTCGGCCGCACCGCGCCCGGCCGGGTGCGTTCGGTGCTGCTCGGCCTTGCCTGGCTGCTGCTGGCGGCGGTGGGGGTGGTGCTGCTGCTGACCGGCCGGGTGGCCGGGCTGGCGGCGCTGCTGGTCGGGCTGTCGCCCTGGCTGGCCCGGGCGCTGCGGCTGCCGCAATTGTGGCGCCTGCTGCGCGACGGCGCCCCGGCCGCCGCCCCGCCGCCGGGCGGGATGCAGGCGATGAGCCGGGCCCAGGCCTATGCGGTGCTGGGGCTGGCCCCCGGCGCCACCCCGGCCCAGGTCCGCGCCGCCCACCGCCGGCTGATCCGCGCCAACCATCCCGACCGGGGCGGTTCGACCTGGATCGCCGCCCAGCTCAATCAGGCCCGCGACCTGCTGCTGCGCTAGCGCCCGAGTCCCGCCGATGCCCGTGCCCCCGCCGCCATCCGCCGTTCCGCCGCTGCCGCCCAATCCGTGGGGCGACCGCCGCCGTCTGCGCGTCGGCCTGTTGGGCGGCTCGTTCAATCCGGCCCATGACGGCCACCGCCACATCGCCCTGCTGGCGTTGCGCCGGCTCGGGCTCGATCAGGTCTGGCTGCTGGTCAGCCCGCAGAATCCGCTGAAATCGCCGGCCGAGACCCCGCCGCAGCCGGTGCGGATCGCCTCGGCCCGGGCGATCGCCGGCCGCCATCCCGGGCTGCGGGTCAGCGGGGTCGAGGCCCGGCTCGGCACCCGCTATACCGCCGACACCCTGGTGGCCCTGACCCGGCGGTTCCCCCGCACCCGCTTCGTCTGGCTGATGGGGGCGGACAATCTGGCCCAGATCGACCGCTGGGCCCGCTGGGGCACGATCTTTCGCACCGTTCCGGTTGCGATTTTCGCCCGCGGTCCCTATTCTCAACGGGCGCTGGCCGCCAAGGCGGCGCGACGCTTCGCGCCGTTCCGCCTTGCCGCCGGCGCGGCCCATGCCCTGGCGGCCACCCGGCCCCCCGCATGGGTCTATCTGTCGATCCGACGCCACCCCGCCTCCTCCACCGCCCTGCGCGCGGCGCGGGGCGTTTCCTGATCCCGCCCAGCCACAGGAGCCCGCCATTTCCCAGCCGCTTCGTTCCGTTTCCCCGGAGGAAACCAGCCCCGCCCCGCTGCTTGCCCTGATCACCGCCGCGCTCGAGGATCTCAAGGCCGAGGACATCGTCACCTTCGACCTGCGCGGCCGCACCGCACTGGCCGACGGGATGGTGATCGCCTCCGGCCGTTCGGCCCGTCAGGTCGGGGCGATGGCCGACCGGGTCGAACGCGCCCTGCGTCAGGCCGGCCAGCCGGTGTCGGTCGAGGGCCTGCCCCAGGCCGACTGGGTGCTGGTCGATGGCGGCGACGTGATCGTTCATCTGTTCCGCCCCGAGGTCCGCACCTTCTACAATCTCGAGAAGATCTGGGCCCGGCCCGAGCCGGTGGCGCCGGAGGCCTGATGCGGCTGACCCTGGCGGCGGTCGGCCGCGCCCGTCCCGGGCCGGAAACCGACCTGTTCCGCCACTATGCCCGCCGCCTGACCCCGGCCCTGACCCTGCGCGAGGTCGAGGAACGCCGCCCGCTGCCGACCGATCGGCTCAAGGCGCGCGAGGCCGAGCTGCTGCTCGGCTGCGTTCCGGCCGGGGCGATCGCGGTCGCCCTCGACGAACACGGCCGCCAACTCGAGTCGCGCGCCTTCGCCGCCCGGCTGCAAGGCTGGCGCGACGGCGGCGCCCCCGAACTGGTGCTGCTGATCGGCGGCGCCGACGGCCACGGCGCGGCGGTGCGCGACCGCGCCGATTTGCTGCTGTCGCTGGGGGCGATGACCTGGCCGCACATGCTGGTGCGGGCCCTGGTGGCCGAGCAATTGTACCGGGCCCAGGCGATCCTGGCCGGCCACCCCTACCACCGCGACTGATCGACTCCCTTGTTGGGCACTCGCCCACCCCCCCCCCTTTGTTTTTATTGATAAAAACAGGGGAGGTCCGGAGGCGCCCGCCTCCGGGC
>NZ_JBHUIY010000055.1:0-15658 GCF_042683125.1 Phaeospirillum tilakii | reverse complement strand
CACCCCGGCGCCCGCCGCGCCCGCCGCCGCCAGCCCGGTCGAGGCGCCGCCGCCGCCGCGCGCCGCCGGTCTGTTCCTCTGGCCGCTGAAGGGCGAGGTGGTGGCCGAGTTCGGGCCGCTGCCGGGCAAGGGCCAGCACAATGACGGCATCAACATCGCCGCCGCGCGCGGCACCCCGATCCGCGCCGCCGAGAACGGGGTGGTGGTCTATGTCGGCAACGAGCTGAAGGGCTTCGGCAATCTGCTGCTGATCAAGCATGCCGATGGCTGGATGACCGCCTATGCCCATGCCGAGCAGCTCAAGGTCGATCGCGGGGCGCGGATCAAGCGCGGACAGGTGATCGCCACCGTCGGCAGCTCGGGCAACGCCTCCCAGCCGCAACTGCATTTCGAGATCCGGCGCGGCACCGAGGCGGTCAATCCGCTCGATTATCTGCCCGAGCGCAAACGCTAGGCGCCGCCGCTCCGGGCCGGGGGCCCATCGGGTGAAGGGCCCCTGGCCCTTCGCGGGATCGCCAAGGGGTGCGCCCCTTGGCCGGCTTGCCCCTTTGAGCGCGCCAGCGCCCGCGTCATGGCGCGGGTTCCTTCCGGTGATCTTTATTGGGGGGCGGAATTCCCGACACGGGGTCGGAATTCGACAGACCCCGCAGGGTCCGTGAGTCGCCGCACGCCACGACAGGCGAAGGCGGCAAGAATTTGTCCGAATTGGTTTTCAGAGAGCGGGCAAGACCTTACCCCCCACAGGCCTCGGCATTGCCCGCTCTTCCCGAAAGCGCCAGGGGCGCCCTTCGCTACTTGGTGGCGTGCTTGGCCGCTGCGCTGGCGAGGAAGTTGTAGCCCGGAACGCTCAGCACGAAAGCGTGCACGGCGATCGCGGTCAGCAGAGCCACGATCCAGATCACCGGCAGCCAGGTCGACGGATTGATGACCAGCCAGATCTTGTAGTCGTCTTTCGGATTGCTCATTTTGAACCCCTTGAAGGATTGCAGCGATTTCAGAACCATGGCTTCCACGCCCAGACCAGGACATGAGCGGCGAGGGCAAGGACCAGGAAGGCGATGAACGTGGTCTGGAACTGACCATGAAATTCAGCGGCTTCCTGTTCAGTCAGACCCGACAGGCTCGGCTCGGCCATTGGCTAAACTCCTTCGCTTGCTTGACACCGGCACCCACCGTTTTTTGGCGGGATGCATTCCCCGGCAAGAGCCAGGACGATCTCCGGTCAGAGCCAGGAGATCGTCCATGACCCCCTCATCCACACGCTGACGCGGCGGACTTACTTGGTGGCGGTCTTCGCCGCCGCGCTGGCGAGGAAGTTGTAGCCCGGAACGCTCAGCACGAAGGCATGCACGGCGATCGCGGTCAGCAGGGCGACGATCCAGATCACGGGCAGCCAGGTCGACGGATTGATGACCAGCCAGATCTTGTAGTCGTCTTTCGGATTGCTCATTTTAGGTTCCCCCAATTAAAGAGACGTCGTTTCTGGAAAATTCCGATCAGATGAAGATCAGAACCAGGGCTTCCAGATCCAGACCAGAACGTGAGCCACAGCCGCGAGCAGGATGAACGCGGAGAAAGTGGTCTTGAACTGATCCTGAACGGCAACCGCCTCTTCTTCCGTCAAACCCGACAAGCTTCTCTCAGCCATGTTGTCTACTCCATGTTGTGGGCGGGGCGCCTCACTGCGTCCCAGGCCTCATTAACGCGGAGTAATGTTGCATCGACGGCTGGCGCTGTCAATGCTTTTTGTCCAGGACAAAGTAGGGGCGACGGCCGGAGGGGGCGCCTTGGCCTCTTTTGGGCGGCGGCAGGGCGTGGCTGGTATTAAGCTGATGATAATAAAAAATTAATCGGCGTCGTTGTTCCGAATTTTCGTGGGAGGGGTCTCCCGTTTCCCTGGCGTTTCGCTGTGGGCACCCCATATTTTGTCCATGGCAAAAATCTGTGGTGAGAGACGGGTCGTAAGATCTGTCCAGTTTTTGTCCAATACAAAATAGCATCGCGGGGGCGAAGGAACGCCTGCGCGGAGGGGCGGGATGGGCGCAGCCCCCGCACCAGGAAAAAAAACAGGGCGGCGCCGTGGCGGCATGACCTGTCCCCGTGCGGGGGCGGCGATCCGTTCCGCCCCCGGCTGCCATCGGCGATGTCGCCTTGACAGCGCTTCTTCGTCGCTTTTATTAGAGCCTCTCCTTGTCACATCGACCGCGGTCCGCAGCCTGCGGCCGCCCGCCATCGGGCGCGGGAGCCCCCGATCCGATCCGCCGCCGGCCGCCGCCGTCCCGTGCTTCCTTTGTTGTCGCCGTGAAAGACCGAGCCCTTGTCCGACCCGACTGAAATGGCGTCCCCTCCCTCCTCCAATCCGCGCGCGGGGTTGGTGCCGATCTCCGCGATCGAGAAGGAGACGGGGCTGACCAAGGAAGTGATCCGCAAATGGGAGAGCCGCTACGGCTTTCCCCTGCCGGAGCGCGACGACAACGGCAACCGGCTCTATCCCGGCGACCAGATCGATCAGCTGCGGCTGATCCGCCGCCTGCTGGGGGTCGGCTATCGTCCGGGCAAGATCGTCGGCCTGTCCTTCGACGAGCTCGACGCCCTGGTCCGTCAGCTCTCGCCGCCGCCGGATGTGCCGGCGTCCGACTATGCCTGCCAGGTGCTGGAGGCGCTGACCGGTCATGACCTGCCCCGGTTGCGCGACCTGTTCAAGCAGCAATGGGCCCGGGACGGTCTGGCCAGCTTTATCGGCGTCACCCTGGCCCGGCTGACCACCACGGTCGGCGAGGCCTGGCTTCGGGGCGACCTGCGGCTGTTCGAGGAGCATCTCTACACCGAGGCGGCGCTCGACGTGCTGCACGAGGCGATCCGCACCGTCACCGGCTCGGCCCAGGCGCCGCGCCTGCTGCTCGCCACCCCCAGCGGCGAGGCCCACACCCTGGGCCTGATGATGGCCGAGGCGATCGCCGCGATGGAGGGCGCCCATTGCATCCGGTTGGGGGCGCAGATTCCGATCGCCGAAATGATCGCCGCCGCCACCGCCTGTCAGGCCGACATCGTCGGGCTGTCCTTCAGCGTGGCGTTTCCCGCCCGTGAGGCGGTTCAGATCCTGGCCGCGCTGCGCGATCGCCTCGACCCCGCCATCGAGGTCTGGGCCGGCGGTTATGGCGTCAGCGCCCTGCGGCCCTTGTCCGGCATCCGCTGCTTGCGCGACCTGGCCGAAATCGGTCCCGCGCTCGCCACCTGGCGCCGGGATCATCCCGGGCCAGCCTGACCGGGAGCGGCGACGGTTGGACAAGATGCGTTCTTGTCCTAGACAAAACCATTGACAGCGGCCAGGGGCCATGTGACACTCCACCTCACTCCAGGAGGGGGGGAGACCACGCCGGCGTGGGACCCAAACCAGCGGGGGTCACAGGTTTACCGCAGGGTCGTTTGTCGCCTTCGGCCTGCGAAGACCGCCATCGTCAGTCAAGATGGCGGGTGTTTGAGTGCCCATAGTGTATTACCCCTAAGTGCGAACGGGACTTGCTCGGTCCCGTTCGTTTAGGCGTGGGCGCCGTCCTTGCCGCAGGCGGCGTCGCGGGGCAACGGCTCACACCGAGGCCAGCCCCTCGCGGATGGCGTAGCGGGTCAGTTCGACCGTGGTGTGCAGCCCGAGCTTGCGCTTGATGTTGCGGCGATGCACCTCGACGGTGGCCACCGAGATCCCCAGCCGGGCCGCGATCTCCGCAGCGCGATCGCCGTTGGCGATCCGGCTCAGCACCTCGCGCTCACGCCGGCCGAGCACGCTGGGCGGCGAGGCCGAGGGGCGGCAATCCTCCAGCACCCGCCGCATCATCACCTGCATCGCTTCCTGCGACAGGGCGGTCTGGCCGTTGGCCGCCAGCCGGATCGCGGCGATCAGCTCGTCGGCGCCGGCCGATTTGACGACATAGCCGCGCGCCCCGGCTTTCAGCATCTCCTCGATGTACAGCCGGTCGGCATAGCCCGACAGCGCCAGGATCCGCACTGTCGGATGCCGCCGCGTCACCTCGCGGGCGATGTCGATGCCGTTGCGGTCGGGCAGGCCGATATCGAGCAGCAGCACGTCCGGCCGCACCCGGTCGAGCACCGCCAGGGTCTCCGCCCCGGTGCTGGCCTCGCCCAGGATCTCAAGATCGGGTTCCGCCCCGAGCGGGCTGCGCAACGCCTCGCGGAACATGCGATGGTCGTCGGCGACCACCACGCGGATGGTCATGGCGGGCTCTCCGGTTCGGGATCGGCATCGAGCGGCATCGACAGGGTGACGATGGTTCCGCCCTCGGGATGGGGCGCGATCGACAGGGTTCCCTTGAGGAAGGTGATCCGCTCGCGCAGGCTGACCAGACCAAAGCCCTTCGACACCGGCAGGGCGTCGGCGGCGACGGCGAGGCCGACGCCGCGGTCGGCGACCGCAACCAGGATGGTGCCGAGCTCGCCCCAAACCTTAACCCAGGCGCGGTCGGTGTGGGCGTGCTTGAACACGTTGATCAGCAGCTCGCGCACGGCGCGGAACAGAATCGCCGCCTGGGCCGAGGTCAGCGGCCGGGGCTGGCCGTCATCCGCCACCGTCACCTTGAGGCCGTAGACCCGGCCGAGTTCGTCGGCCAGCCAGCCGAGGGCGGGGATCAGGCCGAGATCGCGCAGCACCGGGGGGCTCAACTGCGACGCCAGCGAGCGGACCAGTCCGCTGGCCTCGCCCAGCAGGGCGGCGAGATCCTCGATCAGCCGGGCGGCGGCCGTTCCCCGGGCCCGGCCGAGCGAGCCCAGCTTGATCCGGGCGACATGCAGCATCTGGCCCAGATCGTCATGCAGGTCGGCGGCGATGGTCTGCCGCTCCCGCTCCTCGGCCAGGGTGGCCTTGACCGCCAATTGACGGAGCTGCTCGGTGCGCTCGACCACCCGCTTTTCCAGCTCGCGGCCCTGTTCGGCCAGTTCGCGGTTGGCGGTCTTGATCCGGGCCTCGGCATCGACCCGCTCGGTGATGTCGCGGGCGATGCCCAGCACCCCGATCAGGGCGCCGGCCGGGTCGCGCATCGGGGCGCGGACCGTCGCCATGAAGGCCAGCCGCCCGGCGGCGGCGAGGGGGCGGGTCTCGTCGCTGACGCGGGGCGCCGCCGCCTCGATCGCGGCGGCGTCGCTGGCGCAATAGGCGGCCGCCTGATCGGCGGGGAACAGGTCCGCGTCGCGCCGGCCGAGGATCTCGGCCAAGCTCCGTCCGAGCGCGTGCTGAAAGGCGGCGTTGCAGGTCAGGTAGCGTCCGGCCGGATCCTTCAGCCACACCAGATCGGGAATGGCCTCGAGCAGGGTGCGCAACTGGGTCCGCTCGTAATCGAGGCTGATCTCCATCAGCTTGCGCTCGGTGATGTCCTCGTGCGCCACCACCGCGCCCCGGCAGGGCGGTTGCAGGGGGTAGGCGCTCAGCCGGAACCAGCCGGGCTGGCCGCCGGCGGCGGTGCAGGGGTAATCGAGCACGAAATGATCGCGCTGCCCCGCCAGCACCGCGGCGATGCCTTCCCAGGCGGCGGTGGCCTCGGCGCCGTCCGGCTGGCCGGCCGCGGCCCGGCAGACGTCATGGTAGTTGAACCGGGTGGCGCCCTCCGCCAGCGTCGGCGCGTCGTTGCGGGCGGCGAAATGGCACCAGGCGGTGTTGACCCCGATGATGGCGCCGTCCGGGTCGAGCACGCAGATGTTCTGCGGGATCGAATCGAGGATGGTCTTGACGAAGGCCTCGCTCTCGCGCAGCGCCTGTTCGGCGGCCTTGCGCTCGGTGATGTCGATCGCGACGGTGACATAGTGGGTCACCCGGCCCTCGGCATCCCTGACCGGGGCGACGTGGCTGTCCTCCCAATAAAGCGCGCCGCTCTTGCGGCGATTGAGCATCTCGCCGTTCCAGATCCGCCCCTGATCGAGCCGTTCCCGCAGCGCGGCGAAGGTCTCGGGCGCGGTCTGGCCGGACTGGATCAGCCGGGAGGGATGGCCGACCACCTCGTCGGCGCGATAGCCGGTGACCTCGGTGAAGCGGGGATTGACGTATTCAATCCGCGAGTCGAGATCGGTGATCATCACCGAGGCCGGGCTTTGCTCGATCGCGGTGGACAGCTTGCGGAGCGATTCCTCCATCTGCCGGCGGGCGGTGATGTCGCGCTCGATCGAGATCAACTGGCCGACCTCGCCGCTGGGGTCGAGCACCGGCAGGACATCCATGTCGACCCAGAACGGCGTGCCGGCCTTGGTCTGGCGCAGCACCTCGGCCCGCACCGCCTCGCGGCGGCGGAAATGGTCCCGCATCCGGGCGATCTGGGCCGGATCGCTGGCCAGCCCGAACAGCACGTCGGCCGGGCGGGTCTGCAATTCCTCGGCGGTGTAGCCGGACAGGCGCTCGAACGCCGGGCTGACCCACAGCACGGTCGGGCCCTGTTCGGGCTCGAAATTGGGCTCGGTGACCAGAATGGCTTCGTTGATCCGCGACAGCACGGTCTGGAGGATGCCGAGTTCGGCCTTGTAGCGATGCTGGATCTCGATCTCGATCAGGGCGCCAAGCTCGCCGGCCGAATCGCGTTCGGCCTGGGTCCAGGGCTGCGACTGGCCGTGGATGTTCTCGAGAAACTGGGCGAAAGACTTGCGCGGCGAGATCCGCCCGCTCTCATCGACGAAATGGGCCTGTTCCGGGTTGCCGGCCCAGCGCACCGAGCGGCGCCGTTCGGTACGAAACCAGATCATGGTGATCCCCGGCCGATCGCGCAGGGAAACGAAGATCGCCCCGGCGATACCGTCCGCCGCGTCGCTTTCCCCGCCCAGATCCTGGCTCAGCGCGTTGGTGGCGTAGAAGGTCGGGTCGCCGTCGCGGCCAAGACGGCGCCGTTGCAGCTCCCAGATCCGCTCCGGTGCCGGGGTGGCCCCGAGGGTTTGCAGCGAATCGTCCACCAGCAGGGCGAACCCGTCGGCGCCGACCACCCCGAGCAGGTCGGCGCCGCCGTCCTCGCGCATCAGCGCCTTGAAATCGCGGGCCCCCATCGCCTCGACCAGCCGGCGGCGGCGCAGGGTCAGGCCATAATCCCGTTCGCGCCGTTCCCGCAGCAGGGTGGATTCGATCAGGGCGGCGATGTCCTCGAACAGCCAGCCCAGGGCATCGCGCTCGGGCGGCGAGAAATATTTCGGTTCGGTCGAATTCTGGCAGGACACCAGCCCCCACAGCACGCCGTCAACCTCCAGGGCTCCGACCAGGGTGGAGCGGACCTTCATGTTGGTCAGGTATTCGATGTGGATCGGCGACACGCTGCGCAGGCTGGACCGGCCGAGATCGACCGTATCCGAGGCGGCGCGCGCCATCAGGGCCGAGGGCAGGTACTGAACGTCGGGGATCTGCCGCACCCGGCTCAACTGAAACAATTCGCGCGCCTGACGGGGGATGTCGCTGGCGGGGAAGTTGAGGCCGAGATAGGGCTCGATCCCGTCGAGGCGGGATTCGGCGATCACTTCGCCGTTCCAGGCCGAATCGAACCGGTACAGCATGACCCGATCGAACCCGGTGATGGCGCGGATCACCTCGACCGCGTTGGCGGTGATGGCGGGGATGTCGTTGAGGCCCCGCAGCCGGGCCAGATCGCGCCGGCACTGGTAGATCACCTGCTGGACCCGGTTGGCATCCTGGTCGGCGCATTCGATGTCGATCAGGACCTGCCCGGCCTCGTTGTGGCTGGGCCGCAGCTGGAGCAGCCGGCCATTGCGGCTGAGGGGGAACAGCGGCTGGGCGCCGTCCGCCGGCAGGTCGAGCAGGCTGGCGGCGGCGACCTCGCCGATCAGGCTGGCGAAGGAACGGCCGATGATCGCTTCCGCCCGCCAGCCGAGCAGGGGCAGGCAGGACTCGCTGGCCGCCTCGATCTCGCCGCTGTCGCGGTCGAGCACCAGGACCGCCCCGTGCGGCTGAACCGCGCCCGGATAGCGGATCGGTTCGGATTCGCAGGTGGTGGTGTCAAGAGGGATCATCGTCTCGACCGCTGCCGGACCTCATCCCCCACCGTATCACGCCGCGCCGATCGTGGTCGCGTCGATTGCCGTCATGCCGTCGCGTTGGCGGGCCTCGGTCCGGGCCTGGGCGACGCAGGCATCGAGGGCGGTGCACCAGCGGGCGGAGAACCGGGCGGGATCGCCCAGCCACGACACCAGACTGGGCACCGCCTTGCCGATGCCGCAGCATTCGTCGCAGACCGCCGCGACCGGCAGGGGTCCGACCCCGGTCAGGCCGGGACCGGCGGCGCGCATGAAGCGGATCGCCAGCGCGTCGAACAGCGGCTGGGTCAGCCAGGCCCGCCGTTCGGCCTGCAACATCTCCGCCGCCAGCAGCAGGCGGCGATAGCGCGCCGCCCGTTTCGGCTGTGCCGCCACCAGCTCGCGATGCAGCACCAGCAGATGGGTTTCGAGCAGCCAGCGCGGCACGCCGCGACAGGCCAGCAACGTTCCGAGCCAGGTAACCTGCTGGATCACGTAGGCCAGCGGCTGATCGACCAGGGTGACCAGATATCCGCCGTCGGATCGGGCGAAATCGGCCCCCCGCTCCGGATAACGGGCAGAAAAATAGGGGTTGGTCTCGTAGCATTTGCTGGCCGCCCGCAAGACGGCCTCGATCTCCCGTGGATCGGTCGGCAACGGTGTATCGCCGGCGGCGGGATTGTATAAGGGGTTATACTGGTGCGACATTGTCGGACCATCGCCTGGAGACTCAACGCTATCGATGATAATCGGGGCCGTCACTCCCTATCAATTCCCAGTTCGGATTAGCGCCACCACCCAGAACTAGGTATGGGCGCGGGTGGCCAGCCATCTCGTCTGCCGGTCGGCCAGCGTCTCGATCTCGGCGAAGAATCCGACCGCTGCCGCGATGGCGGTGGCGGGGTCGAACGGGGCCAGCCGGTCGGCCAGCGCCCAGAACGCCTCCCAGCGGGTGGCATCCTGCTGGCCATCGAAAAAGGCGGTGATGGTCCGGCACGAAGCCGGCAGCCGCTCGCGCAGCGACGGCAGCAAGGCCCGTCCGCCCAGCACGCTGCCTTCGATGACGTAGCGCATGCCGACATAAGCGGCGGGCGAGGCCGGCGCCCTGCCGTCCCAGCGCGGAAAGTCGGGGGCGTCCAGATCCACCTCCCGGCCCAGCCGGCGCAAATCCTCGGCGAGCCAGTCGCTGCGTCGTGGCGGCGCGTCCTCCGGCCGGACCGAGGCGCAGGCCAATTCGGTCGGGGCATGGAATCCATGCAAGCCGAGCAGGGCATCGCCATAGCTTCGTGCCGTCAGGGGGCCGCGCACCAGCGGCGACATCAGGGGATGGTGATCCAGCCGGTGATGCGCCGCCTTGGTCGCCTCCCGAAGCGCGGGGCGTAATTCCTCGAATGATTGCGGCATGGTTCCTGTTTCTCCGAGATCAGGGGCGGGCCGAACGTGATCTGTTGGACGGTAGGACAATCACGCTCTGCGCGGACGAAAAAATCGGGAGGCCCGCGCCGTTACCGCCCCGGCGTCGGCCGCAGGTCGATCGGGCGGCTTCGCAGGTCGCCCAGGCGCCAGTTGAGGGCGCGGGCGATCCGCAAGGTGCCGGCGCGGCGGCCGGCCTGGACCCGGGCGCGGTCGGCCAGCGCCGCCGGCAGTCCGCGCAGCCCGGCGGCGAAGCCCCGCCACGCGGCGGCGGGGGCGCGGGCGCGGATCAGCAGATAAACCGTCGCGGCCAGATGCAGCGCCAGTCCCGGCGCCAGCAGCGGTCCGGGCAGGCAGCGGGCGACCATCCGGACCCGGTTGCGGTAGGAATGGAACAGGGTGAAGGCGCTGGCCCGGCCGCTGATCGCCGAGGCCAGATGGGTGACGCGGGCCTCGGCGACCTGGACGCAGCGATGGCCGGCGAGGCGGAGGCGGAAGCCGAGATCGACATCCTCGATGTAACAGAAAAAATGCGGATCGAACCCGCCGACGGCGCGAAAGGCGTCGGTGCGGTAGAGCGCGGCGGCGGCGCAGGGGGCGAAGGCCTCGCCGTCGGCGGTCGGGGCGGCGGCCAGCGGCTGGCCGGTGCCGCCGCGCCAGGGAATGCCGCACACCGACAGCACGTCGCCGCAGCCGTCGATCAGGCCGGGCCGGGTGCCGTCGCGCTGGAGCGAGCCGAACATTGTTCCCCCGGGATGGCGGACGATCGCCCGCGCCAGCGCCGCCAGCCAGTCGGGATCGGCGCGGGCGTCGGGGTTGAGGGTGGCCAGCCAGGGGGTGCGGACCTCCCGCGCGGCGCGGTTGTTGCCGGCGGCGAAGCCGAGATTGGCCGGCGCCCGCAGCAGGCGGAAGCGGGAATCCGGCAGCACCAGCCGCTCGGCCGAGCCGTCGGTCGAGGCGTTGTCGAGCACCAGGGCGACGAAATCCGGGTCGGTCTGGGCGGCGAGCGAGTCGAGCGCGGCCTGGATCAGGTCGCCGCCATTGTAATTGACCAGGATCACCGTCACCCAGGGGGCGCTGGCCGCCTGGCTCACCCCCTGCTCGCCAGCCGGGCGGCGGCGCGGGCATCGACCTCGTCCATCCGGGCGCGGTAGGGCGCGCCGAGTTCGCGGGCGCGGGCGACCAGGGCCGGATCGGCCCGGCTCGGGTCGCCGTCGTCGAACGGCGGGGCCGGGCAATATTCCAGTTGAAGCTGGATCCGCCGCGCCACGTCCTCGCCGCGCAGCAATGCCGCCAGGGTCAGGGCGAAATCGATCCCGGCGGTGACCCCGGCCCCGGTGATGCGGTCGCGGTCATGCACCACCCGCGCCCCCGCCACCGGTTCGGCGCCGAAGCGGGCGAGGCGGTCGAGCGACATCCAGTGGGTGGTGGCGCGATAGCCGGCGAGCAGCCCGGCGGCGGCCAGCACCAGCGCCCCGGTGCAGACCGCGGTGACGTAGCGGCAGCTGGCGGCGTGCTGGCGCAGGGCGTCGAGCAGCAGCGGATCCTCCATCGCCGCGAGGTGGCCCGGCCCGCCCGGCACGCACAGCAGGTCGAGCGGCGGACAGGCCGCCCACAGCGTGGTCGGCAGCAGGGTCAGGCCGCCGCTGCCGCTGCGGGCCGCCTCGGGCAGGGTCGAGATCAGCAGGCACTCGCAGCCGGGCAGGCGGGTCAGCACCTCCCACGGCCCGGCGAGGTCGAGATGGGTCTGGTCCGGGAACAGGGCGAATCCCACCCGCAACGGCGTCTCGTCGCTCATCGGCTGTCTCCTGTCGGGGTGCCGGTCGCCGCGGCGCGGCGGCGATAGCGGCCGTCGGGGTCGGACTCGGCGAGGCCGAGGGCGACCAGCCGTTCCAGCCGCTCGATGTGCGAGCGGGCCCAGGCCGGCGGATCCTCGGCCCGCTCGCGCCGGGCCAGGTCGAACGGGTCGGCGAAATCCTGGTCGAGCAGGGCGGCGAGGCGCAGGTCGCGCTCGGTGGCCTGACGCGGCGGGTTGGCGGCGACCCGGGCGCGGGCGGCGTCGCGCCAGGCCGGGTCGGGCGTCGCCGGCTCGGCGGGGGCGGCGCGGGCGGCGCCGGTCAGGCCGAGCAGGGCGCGCAGGTCGCGCACCATGTTGCGCAGGGCGCGGTGATCGGACGGCGAGCCGGGCAGGACGTAGCTGAGCGGCCGGCCCTGGTGGACGAACACCAGCCGGGGATGCTTGCCGCCATGCTCGATCTCGTAGCGCTCGATCCCCGCCGCCGCCAGTTCGCGCGTGATCGCCGTGTCGAAATCCTTGCCGAGCCGCATCTTTTTCCCCGTCGCGGCACCCTGCCGCCGCCTTCGCAGTATCGGCCGAAGCCGCGCCGGAGCCAAGCGCGCGGTTCGGGGGCGGCACCGGGTAGGACGCTCCCCTCCTCAAGGGGTGATTGCGCCGGGCGCCCCCCGTGCTATAAAACCCGCCATGGCGAACGCGCGGCAGGACAAGGGGGAGGTCGGATGAGCGCCGCCCCTCTGATCATCATCCTCAACGGCCCCAATCTCAACATGCTGGGAACCCGGCAGCCGGAGACCTATGGCCGCGAGACCCTGGCCGACATCGAGCATCAGTGCCGCGCCCATGCCGAGGGGCTGGGGCTGACGGTCGAGTTTCGTCAGAGCAACCACGAGGGCGAGCTGGTCACCTGGATCCAGCAGGCGCGGGGACGGGCTGCCGGCCTGATTCTCAATGCCGGCGCCTATACCCACACCTCGGTGGCCCTTCTCGACGCCCTGCTGGCCGCCGAGGTGACGACGATCGAGGTTCATCTGTCCAACATCCATCAGCGGGATTCGTTCCGCCACCACTCCTACGTGGCCCAGGCGGCCAAGGGGATGATCGCTGGCCTCGGCAGCCACGGCTATCTCCTGGCGCTTGACGCCTTGGCCCGGCTGATCAAGGGAACTCCGGAAAGATAATGGGCACCAACACCCCCATCGACAGCGAATCGGTGCGCGCCCTCGCCACCCTGCTCGACGAGACCAACCTGACCGAAATCGAATATTCCGTCGGCGAGGTCCGCATCCGTGTCGTCCGCCAGGTGCAGGCGGTGGCCTATCAGGCCGCCCCGGCCCCGGTCGCCGCCGTGCCGCAGGCCCAGGCGGCCGGCGGCGCCAACGAGGCCGACCATCCCGGCGCGGTGACCTCGCCGATGGTCGGCGTGTCCTACCTCGCCCCCGAACCCGGCGCGGCCAAGTTCATCAATCCGGGCGACACCGTCGCCGAGGGTCAGACCCTGATGCTGATCGAGGCGATGAAGACCTTCAACCCGATCCGCGCCCCGCGCGGCGGCAAGGTCACCCGGATCCTGGTGACCGACGGCCAGCCGGTCGAGTTCGGCGAACCCCTCGTGATCATCGAATAAGCCGATGTTCGAGAAGGTTCTCATCGCCAACCGGGGCGAAATCGCCCTTCGCATCCATCGCGCCTGCCGCGAGATGGGTATCCGCACCGTCGCGGTGCATTCCACCGCCGACACCGACGCGATGCATGTCCGTCTCGCCGACGAGGCGGTGTGCATCGGCCCGCCCCAGGCGAAGGAATCCTATCTCAACAAGGCGGCGATCCTGTCGGCCGCGACCATCACCGGGGCGGACGCGATCCATCCCGGCTACGGCTTCCTGTCGGAAAACGCCGACTTCGCCCAGATGGTCGAGGAACACGGGCTGGTGTTCATCGGCCCGTCGCCCGATCACATCCGGATGATGGGCGACAAGATCACCGCCAAGCAGGCGGCCAAGGCCGCCGGCCTGCCGGTGGTGCCCGGCTCGGAAGGGGCGATCGACACGGTCGAGCAGGCGCTGGCCGCGGCCGAGGCGATCGGCTATCCGGTGCTGATCAAGGCCACCGCCGGCGGCGGCGGCAAGGGCATGAAGGTCGCCCGCACCCCGGACGATCTGGTCGAGGCGTTCAAGCTGGCCCGCAACGAGGCGAAAGCCGCGTTCGGCAATGCCGACGTCTACATGGAAAAGTATCTCGGCCGGCCGCGCCACATCGAGATTCAGATCCTGGCCGACAATTACGGCGGGGTGGTCCATCTCGGCGAGCGCGACTGTTCGCTCCAGCGCAAGCATCAGAAGGTGCTGGAGGAGGCGCCGTCGCCGGCCCTCAACGCCGACCAGCGCGAGCGGATCGGCGCCACCGCCTGCGCCGCGATCGCCAAGCTCGGCTACCGCAACGCCGGCACGATCGAGTTCCTGTTCGAGAACGGGCAGTTCTATTTCATCGAGATGAACACCCGGCTTCAGGTCGAACACCCGATCACCGAGGCGATCACCGGGATCGATCTGGTGCGCGAACAGATCCGCATCGCCGCCGGGGCGCCGCTCGGCTACGGCCAGTCCGACGTGCGCTTCGCCGGTCAGGCGATCGAATGCCGCATCAACGCCGAGGATCCCCAGACCTTCGCTCCCTGCCCGGGGCGGATCGAGGGCTACCATGCTCCCGGCGGGCTGGGGGTGCGGGTGGATTCGGGGCTGTATTCCGGCTATCGCATCCCGCCGCATTACGACAGCATGATCGCCAAGCTGATCGTCTACGGCAATTCCCGCAACGAGGCGCTGATGCGCCTGCGCCGGGCGCTGGGCGAATATGTGATCGAGGGGGTCAAGACCACCCTGCCGCTGCACAACCGGCTGGTGCAGGATTCGGACTTCGTCAATGGCGATTACGACATCCACTGGCTGGAAAGATTTGTGGAGCGGAACAACCACTGAAACCAGCCCCTTGGGCTGAGGGCAGACGGTTGTTGTTCTGGAAGCGGGGGCCGTTGGTTCGGCTCCCGCTTTCGTTTTTTGGGGTTCGCCTTAACCCTGGCTCCCGTCCCCAGGTGTGGTGGCCGATGAGCCGCGAGGCGTTCAGGGCATGGATGACGCGCAACGGCCTGACGGTCCCCCCGGTGCTCGGCCTATCCCGCCGGCAGGTGGCAACCTATTCCATTAGAGGTAATACGCTTCATAGTGTTCCCTTTTTTCCTTTGATGATTGGGCCAGCCATGCTGGTCTACGTGCAATAGCCTTTCTGTGCTGTCGCCACGTGATCAAGTTTTTTGGTGGCACCTATGTTAGTCCTGAATTCAGTCTGTACATGTAACCGCATTGAGTGCATGTGGCTAATTGACATGTGGCCTAATTGCCTGCAGTATATATCCATAAGAGATATGATTGCATACGATTTGGCCGGGAAGATAAGCATGACACAGGGGAAGAGGTATAATCTCGACCAACTCAAGAAGACTGGAGGGCGTGGAACAGTGGATCTGCCCATGCTGGCTGGCTGGAATATGGGCAACAACACCCTCAACATCACGATGAACATGGAGACGTTTAGGGAGATATCGCTTGTGGCTAACGAAGCCCGTATCGTTGCCATGGGCGAAGGTCCCGAGCAGATCGCACAGCGTCAGCTCCTCCCTGACCATGCCAAGAAGCTAGCCCTCTACATTCTTCGCGGCCTCCTATCTGGCGTGAAGGCGCACTGGGTGTCTGATAATAAGCACGTCCCGGACTTCCTGAATGACGTACTTGCAGAATTGGGGGAGGGGCCGTATCAGGCGCTCCAGCCTTTTACTGCCAACATCCGCAATATTCAGGAAGGCGGTTTAGAGTTTGAGGACACCCCTGCCGGTATAATTTTGCACCTCCACAAACTCCAGAAACTTTTCGTGGTCGATGGACAACACCGACTCCGTGCCGCCGATCTGGTTTATGAATGGTTAAATAACATTCTCACCAACGCAAAGTACCCGAAGAAGGGGCTCTGGATTGGGGATGCCCAGGAGGTGAGTTCAGAGGAAGTGGAGGTGTGGATTGCGGTTATGACGGAGTTCAGCACCGCCTTCACCGTCGATGTCACCGTTCACCTGGGCCTGGATGCAGAACAGGAGCGCCAGCTCTTCCACGACCTGAATGTGCTGGGGAAAAAGCCGTCTGCAGCTCAAGCTCTCGCCTTTGACGCGGCTAACCCGGTAAGCAGGTATGTGTCCGAGCGGCTGGCGGAGAATGGCTTCGTGCATGGTTTGCGGGTTGTGGATGCTGGGCACAAAAAGTCAGGTACTAAGAGCCCGACTCGAAACTCTATGAATTGAAACAATACCTTGCGAGACGCCTGGTTGTGAGGCGGATATGGGCGACGTTGATCCATGCTTCGGCGGAGGCGATGGATTTTTCCCAGTCCTTGGCCAAT
>NZ_JBHUIY010000054.1:0-15839 GCF_042683125.1 Phaeospirillum tilakii | reverse complement strand
GCCGACGCGGTGCGCGAGGCGGTGCGGGCCGAGGTCAAGGTCGAGGCCAGCCGGCTGGCCAACGGCCTGTGGCAGCGCCTGACCGGCGCCGCCGGCGAGCGCCGCCCGCCGCGCCGGGAACCGGGCTGGTCCGCCCCGGCGGAGACCCGCGCCGCCCGCGACGAGCGCGCCCCGCGTCCGGCGCCGGCCAAGACCCGCCCGTCCTCCACCGCCCGCGCCACCCGCGCCGCGCCGCCGCCGCCGTCGGAGCCGCCCCGGCCGCGCCGCAGTTGGGGCGCCCGGCTGCTGATCTGGGGGCTGACCCTGATGATCTGGGTCGGCATCTTCCTCGGCGGGGTGGTGGCCTATTACGCGGTCGATCTGCCCGACATCGACAGGATGACCGTCACCACCCGCCGGCCGAGCGTGGTGCTGCAATCGGCCGAGGGCGAGGTGTTCGCCGCCTTCGGCGACCTCTACGGCGAGCCGCTGACCCTGCCGGAGATCTCGCCCAATCTGGTCCATGCCGTGCTGGCGACCGAGGACCGGCGGTTCTTCAGCCATTTCGGCATCGACGTGATCGGCCTCGCCCGCGCCTTCTACACCAACCTGCGGGTCGGCCACGTCGTCCAGGGCGGCTCGACCGTCACCCAGCAGCTGGCCAAGAACCTGTTCCTGACCCCCGACCGCACCATGAAGCGCAAGATCCAGGAAGTGCTGATGGCGCTGTGGCTGGAAAAGCGGTTCAGCAAGGAACAGATCCTCGCCCTCTACCTCAACCGGGTCTATCTCGGCTCGGGCACCTTCGGCGTCGATGCGGCGGCGCGGCGCTATTTCGACGTCTCGGCGCGGCGGATCGGCCTCTACCAGTCGGCGGTGATCGCCGGCCTGCTGAAGGCGCCGTCGCGCTACAGCCCGATCAACGATCCCGAGGCCTCGCGCCGCCGCACCGCCGACGTGTTGCAGAACATGGTCGAGGCCGGCTACATCGACCAGAAGACCGCCGACGCCGCCAACGCCGCCGGCGGGGCCGAGCTGGTCCATCGCCAGCCCCCGGCCGGGCGGTATTTCGCCGACTGGATGCTGTCCCACCTCGACCAGTTCGGCGAGGTGGCCGGCCGCGACGTGGTGATCCAGACCACCCTCGATCTCGGCCTGCAACGCCGGGTCGAGGCCGACCTCAAGGCGCTGCTCGCCGCCCAGGGGGGCAAGTTCAACGTCAGCCAGGGCGCGGTGGTGGTGATGACCCCCGACGGCGCGGTGCGGGCGATGGTCGGCGGCAAGGATTACGACGACAGCCAGTTCAACCGCGCCGCCCAGGGGCTGCGCCAGCCCGGCTCCTCGTTCAAGCCGCTGGTCTACCTCACCGCGATGGAACGCGGCGCCAGCCCCGACGACATGATCGAGGACGCCCCGATCCAGATCGGCAACTGGAGCCCGGGCAATTACACCGGCCGCTATCTCGGCACCATCACCCTGCGCCATGCCTTGGCCGAATCCGTCAACACCGCCGCGGTGCGGCTGGTCGAACGGGTCGGCCCCGGCGCGGTGATCGCCACCGCCCGCCGCCTCGGCATCACCGCGCCGATGCGGCGCGACGCCACCCTGGCGCTCGGCACCAGCGAGGTGTCGCTGCTCGAAATGGTCAATGCCTATGCCGCCTTCGCCAATGGCGGCCAGGGCGTCACCGCCTACGGCGTCGCCCAGATCACCGATCCCTCCGGCAACGTGCTGTACCGCCGCCAAGGCGGCGGCTTCGGTCAGGTGATCTCGCCCACCGCGCTGGCCAAGATGCAGGACATCATGAGCGCGGTGATCCAGACCGGCTCCGGCCGCGCCGCCCGCCTCGACCGCCCCGCCGCCGGCAAGACCGGCACCACCCAGGATTACCGCGACGCCTGGTTCATCGGCTTCACCGCCGATTACGTCACCGGGGTGTGGCTCGGCAACGACGATTACCGCAACGAGATGAAGAAGGTCACCGGCGGCACCCTGCCCGCCCAGCTGTGGAAACAGGTGATGGTCGCCGCCGAACACGGCCTGCCGCCCCGGCCGCTGACCCTGCCGGCGGTCGAGGCCCCGCCCGTCCCGGCCGGCGAGGAACCCGCCGCCAATGGCAGCGGCGGCGGCGGCATCGGCGATACCCTCGACGATCTGATCAAGGGGCTGTTCGGGCAGTAACCCGCCCCACGCGGAAGGCAACGGATTACGCGGACTCTGCCCGCGCGCCCGCCGGGGCGATGCCCCGGACCCCCTTTGATTCTCTTCATGAAAAGGCGGAAGCCCCCCAGGGGGGAATGCGTGCCGTTCAGATCGCCCCTTGATGCGCGGATCAAGTCCGCGCATGACGGAAAGGACGGAGTAAAAAAGGGAGGGGTTCGGGGAGCTCTGCTCCCCGAGCGGGCCGGCGGGCGGCAGCCCGCCTGAAACGTCGCCTGACTCGCGGGATCAGTCGAGCTGGTAGAGCAGGGCCTTGAGGTAGGCGCTTTCCGGCAGCCAGGGATGAACCGGGTGGTCGGCGGCGGCGCCGGCCGAGCGGAGGATCCGGCCGGTGCGGCCGGCCTGGGCCAGGCCCCGGGCGGTTTCGGTGGCGAAATCCTCGACCGGCATATGGTGCGAGCAGGAGGCGCAGAACAGGAACCCGCCCGGCTCGACCAGGGCGGCGGCGAGGCGGGTCATTTTGCGATAGCCCTTGGCCCCGGCGGCGAGGTCCTTGCGCGACTTGACGAAGGCGGGGGGATCGACCACCACCACCCCGAACTTTTCCTCGGCGGCGGCGAGGCGTTCCATCTCGGCGAAGGATTCCGCCCGCGCCGTGCCGATGGTCACGCCGTTGAGGGCGGCCGCCCCGCTCGCCAGCGCCAGCGACGCTTCCGAGCGATCGACCGCGATCACCTCGCTGGCCCCGGCCATCGCCGCCTGCACCGCGAACCCGCCGGCATAGGTGTAGACGTCGAGCATCCGCCGGCCCCGGCAGAGGCGGGCCACCGCGGCGCGGTTGTCGCGCTGGTCGTAGAACCAGCCGGTCTTCTGCCCTTCCTGGAGGTCGGCGATGAAGCGGACCCCGTTTTCTTCCAGCTCGACCGGGCCGTCGATCGCGCCGGCGGCGAGGCGATGTTCGAGCGCCAGCCCCTCATGCCCGCGCACCGGGCTGTCATTGGCCAGCATCACCGCGCGCGGCGCCAGCAGGTCGTCGAGCACCGCCAGCAGATCGGGCAGCAGCCGATCCATCCCGGCGGTGTTGGCCTGCACCGCCAGCACGTCGCCGAAACGGTCGATCACCAGACCGGGCAGGCCGTCGGCCTCGGAATGGACCAGCCGGTAGAACGGGCGGTCGAACAGGGTGTCGCGCAGGGCCAGCGCGGCCTTCAGCTTGCCGGCCAGGAAGGCGCGGTCGATCACCGTCGCCGGATCGCGCGACAGCAGCCGCGCCGAGATCAGCGAATGCGGGTTGAAGGTCGCCACCCCCAGCCGCTCGCCGCCGGCATCGACCAGGGTGACCAGTCCGCCCGGGCTCCATTGCCGGGTCTCGACCGTCATCTCGATCTCGTTGGAGAACACCCAGGGATGGCCGGCGCGCAGGCGGCGGGAATGGCCTTTGCCGAGGGTCAGGGTGGGCCGGGTGGCGGGCGAATCGGGGGGGAGGATGGCTTGATCGGTCATGGCCGGCACTGTAGAGAAGCCGCCCGCCGCCGCCAAGCAAAGGATTGGCCGCCCCGATGGCGGCGCATGGCCGCCGCCAACGCGCCAAACGGTGCAAGCCTAAACAATTTGATGTATATCTTGAGCAGGAAACGTGACCGCGACGCCGCTTCGCCCCGTCGAGCCCAGGAGACCGGCATGCAACCAGCCCCCGCCCCCGTTCCCTATTGCGAAGCGGTGATCCGCAAATTCACCCTGGCCGCGGTGGTGTGGGGGGTGCTCGGCTTCCTGTTCGGCGACTTCATCGCCTGGCAGCTGGCCTTCCCCGCCCTCAATTTCGACCTGGAATGGACCAGCTTCGGCCGGCTGCGCCCGGTCCACACCACCACCGTGATCTTCGCCTTCGGCGGCAACGTGCTGCTCGGCACCTCGCTCTACGTGGTGCAGCGCACCTGTCGCGCCGCCCTGTTCGGGGGCGAGAAACTGGGCAACGCGGTGTTCTGGGGCTACAACCTGTTCGTCCTGCTGGCGATCTGTTCCTACCCGCTCGGCATCACCCAGTCGCAGGAATATGCCGAGCCGGAATGGCCGCTCGACCTGCTGCTGCTGGTGGTGTGGGTCCTGTATCTGGTCCAGTTCGTCGGCACCCTGATCAAGCGGCGCGAACCGCACATCTACGTCGCCAACTGGTTCTATCTGGCGATGATCCTGACCGTCGCCCTGCTCCATGTCGGCAACAACCTCGCGGTGCCGGTCAGCCTGACCAAGAGCTATCCGCTGTTCGGCGGCGTCCAGAACGCGATGGTGCAATGGTGGTACGGCCACAACGCGGTCGGCTTCTTCCTCACCGCCGGCTTCCTCGGCATCATGTATTATTTCGTCCCCAAACGGGCCGAGCGGCCGGTCTATTCCTACCGGCTGTCGATCGTCCATTTCTGGGCGCTGATCTTCCTCTACATCTGGGCCGGGCCGCACCACCTGCATTACACCGCGCTGCCCGACTGGGCCCAGACGCTGGGGATGACCTTCTCGGTGATGCTGTGGATGCCGTCCTGGGGGGGGATGATCAACGGGCTGATGACCCTGTCGGGGGCCTGGGACAAGCTGCGCACCGATCCGGTGATCCGCTTCCTGGTGACGGCGGTGGCGTTCTACGGCATGGCCACCTTCGAAGGACCGCTGATGGCGATCCGCTCGGTCAACGCGCTGTCGCATTACACCGACTGGGGGATCGGCCACGTCCATTCCGGCGCGCTCGGCTGGGTCGCCTTCGTCTCGTTCGGGGCGATCTATTTCATGGTGCCCCGGCTGTGGGGGCGGGCCGAGATGCATTCGCTGCGGCTGGTCGGCATCCATTTCTGGATCGCCACCATCGGCATCGTCCTCTACATCGCCGCGATGTGGATCTCGGGGATCATGCAGGGGCTGATGTGGCGGGCCTATGACAGCTACGGCTTCCTGCAATATTCCTTCGTCGAGACGGTCAAGGCGATGCATCCCTATTACGTCATCCGCGCCACCGGCGGGGCGCTGTTCCTGCTCGGCGCGCTGGTGATGGCCTACAACGTGGCCCGGACGATCCGTGGCTCGGCGCCCCGCGCGGTGCCGGCTCCGGCCGCCGCCTGACCCGCCCGCGAGGAGAACCGGCCGATGTCCCTGTTCAAGCATCACGTCCGGATCGAGACCAACGTCCTGCTGCTGGCGGTCGGCACCCTGATCACCGTGTCGATCGGCGGGCTGGTCGAGGTGGCGCCGCTGTTCTCGATCGAATCGACCATCGAGAAGGTCGATGGCGTCCGCCCCTACAGCCCGCTCGAGCAGGCCGGGCGCGACATCTTCGTGCGCGAGGGCTGTTACAACTGCCACAGTCAGATGATCCGCCCGTTCAAGGACGAGGCGGAACGCTATGGCCATTACAGCCTCGCCGCCGAATCGAAATACGACCACCCGTTCCAGTGGGGCTCGAAGCGCACCGGCCCCGATCTGGCCCGGGTCGGCGGCAAATATGCCAGCGACTGGCATGTCCGCCACCTGATCGACCCGCGCGCGGTGGTGCCGGATTCGATCATGCCGGGCTATCCCCATCTGCTGCGGCCGCTCGACTACCACGACATCGGCACCCGGCTGCGGGCGCTGCGGGTGGTGGGCGTGCCCTATGACGATCAGGCGATCGCCGACGCCGCCCGCGACCTCGAGGCGCAGGCGACGGCCGACCCCACCGCCAGCCCGCCGCCGGTGGCGGCGCGCTATCCGCGCCTGCGGCTGGGCCGCGCGGTCGAGGCGGCGGCCGACGCGCCGGTGACGGAAATGGACGCGCTGGTGGCCTATCTCCAGGTGCTCGGGACGATGGTCGATTTCAGCAGGATCGACCCGGCCCCGTTGCGCCGCTGAGCGGAGGATTCGAGCGATGGCGGGCGACCTGATCGGCGAGGTGCTGCGGCCGTTGTGGCTGGTGTGGCTGGTGGTGGTGTTCGGCGCGATCCTCGTCTATGCCTACCGCCCGGGCAATCGCCGCCGCTTCGAGCAGCAGGGGCAGATCCCGCTGCGCGACGACCAATGACCCGAACGGTGTGCCACAAACCGCGGGCAGCAAGGAGGCTGGGCCATGGGAACGGTTGAGAAGGACCCGGTCACCGGCCGTCACACCACCGGGCACGAGTGGGACGGCATCCGCGAACTCAACACCCCGCTGCCGCGCTGGTGGGTGGTGGTGTTCTGGGCCTGCGTGCTGTGGGCGATCGGCTATTGGGTGCTGATGCCGACCTGGCCACTGCGCGACGACTTCACCCATGGCCTGCTCGGCTATTCCTCGCGCGGCGTGCTGGAACAGGAACTGGCGTTGCAGCGGGCCGAGCGGGCGGCGTGGCGCGACCGGCTGGTGTCGCTGCCGATCGAGGCGGTCGAGGCCGATCCCGAGCTGCTGACCTATGCCCGCGCCGGCGGCCGCATCGCCTTCGAGGAGAATTGCGCCCCCTGCCACGGCGTCGGCGGGGTCGGCGCCCCCGGCTATCCCACCCTGGCCGACGATGAATGGCTGTGGGGCGGCACCCTGCCCGAGATCGAGCAGACCATCAAATTCGGCGTCCGCAACAGCAATCCCGACAGCCACCAGAGCGAAATGCCGAAATTCGGCGCCGACGGCATCCTGACCCCCGACCAGATCGAGCAGGTGGCCGATTACGTGCTGACCCTGGCCAACCGCAGCCCGAACCCGGCTTTGCCCGGGGCGGCGATCTTCGCCGAGAACTGCGCCGTCTGCCACGGCGAGCAGGGCGAGGGCACCCCCGCCGTCGGCGCGCCGCCGCTCAACAACCAGATCTGGCTGTATGCCAGCAAGCTGACCAACCAGACGCCGGAGGTCCGCGCCGCCGAGATCCGCGCCCTGGTGGTGCGGCAGGTGACCCGGCCCAGCCACGGCTCGATGCCGGCCTGGTCGGAGCGGCTTGATCCCGGCACCATCCGCATGCTGGCGGTCTATGTCCACACCCTGGGGGGTGGACGGTGAACACGCGGGACGACCCGGGCCTTTATGCCAAGAGCGAGACGATCCATCCCCGCTCGGTTTCGGGCCGTTTCCGCCGCTGGAAATTCGCGGCGGCGACGCTGCTGGTGCCGTGGTGGCATCTGGCGCCGTTCCTGCGCTGGGACCGGGGTCCCGGCGCCCCCGATCAGGCGATCCTGATCGATCTGGCCGGACGGCGGGCCTATTGCTTCGGGCTCGAGATCTGGCCGCAGGAAATCTATTACCTGACCGGCATCCTGGTGGTGGCGGCGATCGCGCTGTTCCTGATCAGCGCCCTGTACGGCCGGGTGTGGTGCGGCTTCCTGTGCTGGCAGACGGTCTATACCGACCTGTTCGTCCAGGTCGAGCGGCTGCTGATCGGCGACCGCACCCGCCGCATCGCCCTCGACCGCGCCCCATGGGGCCCGGCCAAACTGGCGCGCAAGGCCGGGGTCCACCTGATCTGGCTGATCATTTCGGCGGCCTGCGGCCTGTCCTTCGCCCTTTATTTCGGCGACGCGCCGACGATGCTGCCGGCGGTGCTGCGCGGCGAGGAAAGCGCGGCGGTCTATGGCGCGATCGCGGTGGTGGGCGGCTTCTGCTACCTGCTGGCCGGCCATGCCCGCGAGCAGGTCTGCCTCTACATGTGCCCCTATTCGCGTTTCCAGGCGGCGATGTTCGACGAGCATTCGCTGATCGTCGCCTACGAACCGTGGCGGGGCGAGCCGCGCGGCTACTGGCGACGCGGCCAGAGCTTCGCCGGACGCGGCCATTGCATCGACTGCCGGATGTGCGTCGCGGTCTGCCCGACCGGGGTCGACATCCGCGACGGTTCGCAGCTCGGCTGCATCGGCTGCGGCCTGTGCATCGATGCCTGCGACGCGATCATGGACCGGGCCGGGCTGCCGCACGGCCTGATTTCGTGGGATTCGATCGCCAGTCAGGCGGCGCGCGCCGCCGGCAGCCCGGCGCGGCGGCGGCTGGTGCGGCCGCGCACCCTGGTCTATGGCGCGATTCTTGCTGTGTCGATCGGCCTGATCGGCTGGTCGCTGTCGGCGCGCACCACCACCGAACTGACGGTGCTGCATGAGCGGGCGCTGCTGTATGTCCGGCTGTCCGATGGGTCGATCCGCAATGGCTACGTGCTGAAGGTGCAGAACATGGTGCGACGCGACCGCTGGTTCGATCTTGCCGTCGAGGGGCTGGACGGCACCCGGCTGTCGGTGATCGGCGGCGGCCCGCCGCTGAAGGTGGCGGCGGATTCGGTCGGCAGCTTCACCGTGTTCGTCACCGCCGCCGCCGCCACCGGCCGGCGGCTGCCCTTGACCTTCGTGCTGCGCGACCGCGCCGATGGCCGCGAGATCCGCACCGAATCCCTGTTCGTCGGACCCGACCGATGAGGGAAACGCGTCGCCCCGGCTGGTGGTACCCCTACATCTTCGTCGGCGCCTTCGCGGTGGTGGTGGCGGTCAACCTGTCGCTGGTGGTGCTGGCCAACCGCAGCTTTCCCGGCGTCACCGTCGATCATCCCTACGAGCGTGGGCTGATCGCCAATCAAGCACTGGAGGCGGCGCGGCGGCAGGAGGAACTGGGCTGGATCGTCGAGACGGTGATCGAGCCGATCCCCGACGGCACCGGCGCGGTGATCGCCCAGACCTACCGCGACCGCGACGGCCGCCCGATCGAGGGGCTGCGGGTGCGGGTGCGGCTGACCCGGCCGACCGGCCCCGACCTCGCCCGCGAGGCGGTGCTCAATCCGTCCGGTCCCGGCGCCCATGCCGCGATCGTGCCGCTGCCCCAGGCCGGGCAATGGGACCTGCACGCGGAAGCAACCGGGCGGGGCGCGCCCTACCAGACCTTCCGCCGCTTCTTCCTGCCGTGACCGCCGCCCCCGCCTGCCGGCATTGCGGTGCGCCGCTGGCCGGGGCAACGGCGGGAGAGGGGCAATTCTGCTGTGCCGGCTGCGCCGCCGCCCATGCCCTGATCGACGCGGCCGGGCTTGAGTCCTATTACCGCCGCGCCCGGACCGCCGGCACCCTGGCCCCGCGCCCCGAATCCGGGCTGCCCGAGGAGGACCTGTCCGACGCGGTGCGCGACCAGGGCGACGGCAGCGCGTGCCTGACCCTGCTGGCCGAGGGCGTCACCTGCGGCGCCTGCGTCTGGCTGATCGAATCGCTGCTGGCGCGCCAGCCCGGAGTGGCAGCGGCGCGGGTCAATTTGACCACCCGCCGGCTGACCCTGCGCTTCCGCCCGGCCGAGGCCACCCCCGCCGCGATCCTGGCTCCGGTGCGGGCGGTCGGCTACCGGCTGGTGCCGTTCGATCCCGACCGGATCGATCAGGCCGACCAGCGCCAGTTGCGCGGCCTGCTGACCGCGCTGGCGGTGACCGGCTTCGCCGCCGGCAACGTGATGCTGCTGTCGGTGTCGGTGTGGGCCGGCGCCGCCCAGGGGATGGGGCCGGCCACCCGCGACCTGCTGCACTGGCTGTCGGCGCTGGTGGCGCTGCCGGCGATCGCCTTCGGCCTGCGCCCGTTCGCCGCCTCGGCCTGGCGGGCGCTGCGGGGCGGCCACACCAACATGGATGTGCCGATCACCATCGGCGTGGTGCTGACCACGGCGATGAGTCTGGCCGAGACGATCGGCGGCGGCCCGCATGCCTATTTCGATTCGGCGGTGTCGCTGCTGTTCTTCCTGCTGATCGGCCGCACCCTCGATGCCCGGGCGCGCGGGCGGGCGCGGGCGGCGGTGGCCGACCTGCTGCGGCTGGAGGCCCGCGCCGTGCTGGTGCTCGACCCGGACGGCGGCCGCCGGCTGGTGGCGCCCGGGCGGGTGCGGGTGGGCGAGACGGTGCTGGTGGCGGCGGGCGAGCGGATCGGCATCGACGGCACCGTCACCGAGGGAACGTCAGACCTCGATGAATCCCGCCTGACCGGGGAAAGCCTGCCGGTGCCGGTCGGGCCGGGCCGGGCGGTGCAGGCCGGCAGCCTCAACCTGACCGCGCCGCTGCGGCTGACCGTCAGCGCGGTCGGCGACGCCACCGTGCTGGCCGAGATCGTCCGCCTGACCGAGGCGGCGGAGCAGGGCCGCGCCCGCCACGTCGCCCTGGCCGAGAGGGTGGCGCGCTGGTACGCCCCGGTGGTCCACCTCGCCGCGCTGGCGACCTTCGCCGGCTGGACCCTGCTGGGCGGGCTGGAGTGGCAACCGGCCCTGCTGATCGCGGTGTCGGTGCTGATCGTCACCTGCCCCTGCGCCCTGGCCCTGGCGGTGCCGGCGGTGCAGGTGATCGCCGCCGGCCGGCTGCTGCGCCAGGGCATCCTGATCAAATCGGCCACCGCGCTGGAACGGCTGGCCGCCGCCGACCACGCGGTGTTCGACAAGACCGGCACCCTGACCGAGGGCCAGCCCCGCCTGATCGAATCCGACGGCTGGAGCGACGACGACCGCGCGGCGGCGGCGGCGTTGGCGGCCGGCTCGTCGCATCCGCTCGCCCGCGCCTTTCCCGCCGCGCCGCCGGCCGCCGGCCTGCGCGAGGTGGCGGGCCAGGGGATCAAAGCGGCCGACGGCAGCCGGCTTGGTCAGCGCTGCTTCGTCGGGCTGCCGCCCGAACCCGCCCGGGGCGATGCCCCGGACCCCCTTTTTTTCCAAAAAGAGCAGAGGTCTGGAGGCGCCAGCCTCCAGGCGGGGTGCGGGGCGGCAGCCCCGCCTGGTCCCGAGGTGTGGCTGACCCGCCCCAATCACCCCCCGGTCCGCTTCCGCTTCGCCGATCCGCCCCGCGCCGACGCCGCCGCCACCCTCGCCCGGCTGCGCCGGATGGGATTCGGCCTCGAACTGCTGTCGGGCGACCGCGCCTCGGTGGCCGGCCCCCTTGCTGCGCAGCTCGGCATCGACGAGTGGCGCGCCGGCCAGACCCCGGCGGCCAAGGGGACGCGGCTGGCCGAGTTGGCCCAGGCCGGCAAGCGGGTGCTGATGGTCGGCGACGGCATCAACGACGCCCCGGCGCTGGCGGCGGCGCTGGTGTCGATCGCCCCGGCGCGCGGGGCCGACATCGCCCGCGCCGCCGCCGATCTGGTGTTCCAGGGCGGCCGGCTCGACGCGGTGGCCGAGGCGGTGGCGGTGGCCCGCGCCGCGCGGCGGCTGGTGGCGCAGAACCTCGCCTTCGCCCTGGCCTACAACCTGCTGGCGGTGCCGGTGGCGATTTCCGGGCAATTGACCCCGCTGTTCGCGGCAATTGCCATGTCCGCCTCGTCGCTGCTAGTAATCCTCAACGCCCTGCGTCTGTCCGGCGGAAGGCGGTGACCCGTGGATATCCTGCTGCTGCTGATCCCGTTGGCGCTGTCGCTCGGGCTGCTCGGACTGGCCGGCTTCCTGTGGGCACTGCGCTCGGGCCAGTTCGACGACCTGGACGGGGCGGCCCAGCGCATCCTGTTCGACGACGACGACCCGCCGCCGCCCCCGGGGCGCAACGATCAGACGAGGGAGTCTTCGCAGTGAGCAGACACAGCACCCAACGGCGGATCACCACCCGCGACGTCCGCGCCCGCAAGGGGGCCGAGCCGCTGGTGGTGCTGACCGCCTATACCGCGCCGATCGCCCGGCTGCTCGACCCGGTGTGCGACATCCTGCTGGTGGGGGATTCGCTGGGGATGGTGGTCTACGGGCTCGAAACCACCCTGGCGGTGACCCTCGAGATGATGATCGCCCACGGCCGGGCGGTGGTGAACGCGTCGCAGAAGGCCTGCGTGGTGATCGACCTGCCCTTCGCCAGCTACCAGGAAAGCCCGGCCCAGGCCTTCCGCAACGCCGCCCGGGTGATGGCCGAAACCGGCTGCGCCGCCGTCAAGCTCGAAGGCGGAGGCGAGATGGCCGAGACCATCGCCTTCCTGGTCGAGCGCGGCGTGCCGGTGATGGGCCATGTCGGCCTGATGCCGCAGGCGGTCCACACCGCCGGCGGCTTCCGCGCCCAGGGCCGCAGCGAAGACGAGGCGGCGCGGATCCGCGCCGACGCCCGCGCGGTGGCCGAGGCCGGCGCCTTCGCCGTGGTGGTCGAGGGCACGGTCGAGCCGGTCGCCCGCGCCCTGACCGGCGAAATCGCCATTCCGACCATCGGCATCGGCGCCTCGGCCGCCTGTGACGGCCAGGTGCTGGTGATCGACGACGTGCTCGGGCTGTTCGATGATTTCACCCCGAAATTCGTCAAGCGTTACGCCGACCTCGGCCCGACCATCCGCGCCGCCGCCGAGGCCTATGCCGCCGAGGTGCGCGCCCGCACCTTCCCCGGGCCGGAGCATTGCTTCGGCCTGCCCCGCAAGGAGTCCTGCTGACATGAGCCGTGAGGTCGATATCGTCCGGGCCGTCGCCGACCTGCGCGCCCGGGTGCGCTACTGGCGCGACCAGGGTCTGGCGGTCGCGCTGGTCCCCACCATGGGCGCCCTGCACCAGGGCCATCTCAGCCTGATCGCCCAGGGTCTGGAACATGCCGACCGGGTGGTGGCGTCGGTGTTCGTCAACCCGACCCAGTTCGGGCCGGGCGAGGATTTCGAACGCTATCCCCGCCGCGAGGCCGAGGATGCCGCCCTGCTGTCGGGGGCCGGCTGCCACCTGCTGTTCGCGCCCCAGGTCACCGACATGTACCCGGCCGGCTTCGCCACCACCGTCAGCGTCGCCGGCCTGTCCGAGGGCCTGTGCGGCGCGATCCGCCCGGGCCATTTCGACGGGGTGGCCACGGTGGTGACCAAACTGCTGCTCCAGGTCCGTCCCGACTTCGCCCTGTTCGGCGAGAAGGATTACCAGCAACTGGCGGTGATCCGCCGGCTGGTGCGCGACCTCGACCTCGCGGTCGAGGTGATCGGCTGCCCGATCGTGCGCGAGGCCGACGGGCTGGCGCTGTCGTCGCGCAACGCCTACCTCACCCCCGAACAGCGGGCGGTCGCCCCGGCGCTGTTCCGCGCCCTCGACGCCACCGCCCAGGCGCTGGCCCAGGGCGGCGAGGCGGCGCCGCTGACCGCGCGGGCGGTCGAGGATCTGCGCGCCGCCGGCTTCGATGCGGTGGATTATTTCGAGCTGCGCGACGCCGAGACGCTGGCCCCGCTCGACCGGCCGACCCGGCCGGCCCGGCTGCTGGCCGCCGCCCGCCTCGGCGCCACCCGCCTGCTCGACAACGTCGCGGTCACCGCGCTCTGACCCCGCCGGAGGGGGCGGCGGTCGCCGCCGCCCCACCCCTGCCGATCGGACGGGAGGCGGCGCGGCCGTGGACGATCCCACCGCTGGTGCGATAGCCTGACCCGGCCCCCGACACTCAAGGGAAAGAACCCGCCAGCATGATTCCCCGCGCAGCCCTGATCGACATGGGAAAGGCCCTGGCCAAGGAGGTTGCGCGCGGCCGCCCCGGCGCGGCGGCCGAGATGTCCGCCGCCCTGCTGAACCGGACCCCGGACCATGTCCTCGACCTGTTCGACCTGATGGTGGCGGAAATCGGCAAAAAGAAGCCCAACCAGCCGCTGCTCGACGCCTTCTCCCTGATGCTGGGCCAGGGCCTCGAAACGCTGCGCTATGGACAGGAGCGCGCCCAGGCCACCGCCACCCAGACCCTGGCCGAGCTGGAACGGCGCATCCTGGCGGCGGGGCAAAATCCCGAGATCAATCCCGGCCTGATCCTGGTGGTCCTCAACCAGTACCGCATCGCCCGGCTCACCCCCGGCGCCGACCTGCGGAACCTGATGGGCGACCTGATCGCGCAGGCGGCGACCCAGATCCCCGAGGGGACCGTGCCGGGATCGCCCGATGAAGACTTTGACCTGCTGGTGCAGGAAACCGGCGGCGATCCCTTCCAGATCCATGCCGAGATCACCGGCACCGGCCACGCCCTTCCCGACGAGCACCGCGCGGCGATGGCCCATGCCACCCTCAACGCCAAGGCGACGCCGATCCAGGAGGCCGGCATCGGCTGGCTGCTGGACGAATCGCCGGAGGTGCGCGGCGCCGCGCTGGAAAGCCTGTCCACCCTGGCCGGCCGGGGCGCGATCTCCCCGACCACGCTGCGGCGGCTGATCACGATGCGCAACTGGCTGCCGGCGACGGAGTGCCCCCGGCTCGACGCGGTGATCCAGTCCTGCCGCCGCCACGATGTCGCCTGCGCCCCGCAGCGGGAGACGACCGTGGTCGATCTCTGCGCCTCCGGCATCGACGGCGCGGGCGCCCAGAGCTTTTTCGCGCTGGTGAAGGAGGGCCGCAAATACGCGGTGGCCTCGCTGCTGGTCAAACTGGGGGTGGGGGTCGCCGATTCCTGGGTCCAGCGCGGGATGACCAAACGGCAGGGGGAAGACCTGCTGCTGCGGATCGGCCACGAGATCGAGCTGCTCGAAAGCCCGTCGTCCCATCTGGCGACGGTGCTGGGCCATTTCCTGGCCGTCGGCCTGACGCGGAACGCGGTGCCGCCGTTCGGCCTGCTCGATTTCGTCGAAACCGCCGGACTGGCGACGGCCAATCCCGGGCTGGTGCCGCTCGACAGACTGATCGGCTCGCAGATCGAGGCGATCCCGCCGCAACGGCGCCGCCCCGCCTCGGTCAACCGGGCGCTGAAGGCGAGCGCGCTGTGGGGGGAGCATTATTCCTTCGCCGGTCATTGGTTCGAGGATGACGAGACCACCGGCCAGCTGCTGTCGGGACGCAAGCGGCTGGGCGACGCGCGCCGGATCGAACTGCTGCTGACCGAGGTGCTGCCGGCGCGGCGCCTGCGCTGGGCCGAGATCTTCGCCTGGGTCGGCCTGCTGCTGCGTCAGAACGACCCCTCTTCCGACTGGGGCGATTTCGCCCTGGTCGCCGCTGAACTGCACGGCGACCGCCCGCTGGCCGAGATCCCGATCATGACCCAGATCGCCGCCACCAGCGTCGAGGCGTGGAAGTTCAAGGCCTGACGCGAGGCGGCAACAACGGCAGGGCTGGGAAATTCGGACAGGGCGGCAAGTGGATTTCCCGCCTGAAAGCGGCGACGATGCCGCGCAGGAGGAAGGACCATGACGAAACGTGCGCGCCGGACCCATTCACCGGCCTTCAAGGCGAAGGTGGCCCTGGCGGCCATCAAGGGCGACAAGACGCTGGCCGAGCTGACTCAGCAGTATGACGTGCACCCCAATCAGATCACGACCTGGCGGGGGCAGTTGCTCGAGGGGGCGGCCGGGGTGTTCGGCGCGACATCGGGGGAGGCGTCGGTGGACCTGAAGGTTCTGCACGCCAAGATCGGCCAGTTGACGCTGGAGAACGATTTTTTATCCGGCGCGCTCAGCAAGGCCGGCCTGCTGAGCGCAAAGAAATGATCGACCGGAAGCACGATCTGCCGCTGGCGCGGCAAGCCAAGGTGCTGAAACTGGCCCGCAGCAGCCTCTACTACCGGGCGCGTCCGGTGTCGGTGGCGGATTTGGCGATCATGCGGCGCCTCGACGAACTGCACCTGAACTATCCGTTCGCCGGCAGCCGGATGCTGCGTGATTTTCTGCGGGCCGAGGGCGTAGAGATCGGGCGCGGCCGGGTGATCACGCTGATGCGCCGCATGGGCATCGAGGCGCTGTACCGCCCCTCGACGCCGGTGCCGGGGCACTAGAGCATTTCCCGGTTAGATCGAATAGCCACTATTTTTGATGTAATTTTGACATTCGTCGGAGGAAAAGTCGCTGAGGGCGGAGGCGATGGCTTGCTCCAGGGCCTCGACGGACCGTGCGGC